>JADLCW010000371.1 GCA_020847015.1 Thermomicrobiales bacterium
CTCTACAACCTGCTGGCGTACGTAGGATGGGGTGTCTTTCAACTCATCTTCAATCTGTACCTTGGAGAACTGGGACTTCACGAAGACGCCATGGGTCGCTTCAGCGCGGCCCAGACGCTGGTGATGGCTGTCGGCGCAGCGACCATGGGGCCGGTGCTGGCCCGTTTCGGCGTGTGGCGCTCGATGATCGGCGGCATGATCGTGTTCCTGGCGACCTCGGTTGGGTTGGCCTTAGCCGAGCACCCGGCGTTGATCTTGGGTTTGTCGGCGGCGAGCGGAGCGGGACTGGCCTACCTCTTCACCACCACCATGCCGTTCATCATCGAGTGGACACCGGTGCGCCAGCGGCAGCACGTCTCCGCCGTGGCTTTCGCCGTGATCGGACTCTCGGGCACGCTGGGATCGCTGGTGGGCGGCGTGCTGCCGGATCGGCTGCCGCTCGACCCGCTGTGGGCGTACCGGTGGACACTGTTGGCCGGCACCGTGTTAGCCGCGCTCGCGCTCGTGCCGCTCATGCGGATGGGTGAATCGAGGGCGCGCGCCGGCGCTCCGGATCACTCCGCGACGAAAGAAGCGTCGGATGCGCTGGGGCGGCGGCAGGTGCGCAACGACATGGCGATGTTCATCATCGTCGGCGGTCTAATGGCCATCGGAGCTGGCATGGTGCTGCCCTTCTACAACGTGTTTCTGTCGAAACTGGGAGCCTCCGCCGACGAGATCGGGATCGTTTACGCGCTGGCCGGGCTTAGCTCGGCCACCATCGGGCTGACGTCGCCGGCGATTGCGCGCCGCTGGGGAGCCCTGGCGGGCGTGGCTGGAGTGCGGTTGGCCGGCGTGCCGCTGTACGCGCTGATGTTGATCTGGCCGGTGATGCCGATCGCGGTGCTGGCGCATATCGTGCGGCAGACGACGATCAGCATGGCTTGGCCGATCGACTCCACGTTCATCGCCGACGTGCTGCCGCCCAAGGCGCGCGCGAGCGTGTTTGGGTTGCGCTCGGCGGCGTGGAATCTCGCCTACGCGCTGGCGAGTCTGGTGGGTGGCCTGATCATCGTGGAGCATGGCTACAACCCGACCTTCTGGTCGCTGATCGTGTTCACCGCCATCCCGATGGCCATATTCGTTGGTTACTACCTGCGCCACCCGCGGGTGCTCGCTGGCGAGCTGCCCAGCGCGCTGCCGCGCCGGCGCGAACACCCTCCCGCTGAGCCAGAACCCGAGCCAGCGCCGGAGCCGATGATTGTCAGCGATCTGAACGAGATCGACCCTTCGCAATCCGGAGGCGCACCATGACCGAGCGATTGAATCGGCGCATGCTGCTCGCCGGCACGGCGGCGCTCGCAGCCGGAACGGTCTGGCCGCGTCGTTCGATCGCCTCATTGGCGAAGGTAGTCGAGGGAACCCTCACGGCGCTGTCGCTGACCGAGCGGATCGCTCAACTCTTTCTGGTTCCGGTCGCCTCGACGGCATTGACTGCCGAGGAGGAAACCTGGTTGCGGACCGCCAAACCGGGCGGAGTGCTGCTGCTCGGTTCCAACATGGGAACGCCGGAAGAGATCGCGACGCTGATCGCGGCGATCCGAGCGACGAATCCGGATGTGCCGCCGGCCGTCGCCGCCGATCAGGAGGGCGGGCTGGTGACAAGGTTGCCGGGCGACCCTGCGCCGGGCGCGCTGGAATTGGGTGCGCTCCCGGATGAGGAGGTCGCGGCCTACGCCCGTCAGCGCGCCGAGTTCCTGACCGACTACGGCGTCACGGTCAATCTCGCGCCGGTGGCTGATATCGCCTGGACGCCGGACAGTTTCATGGCCGGTCGCAGTTTCGGTTCCGATCCGGCTACGGTGGCCGATAAGGTCGCCGCCTATCTGCGCGGCGCGGCCGGCGTTGACGTCGCGCATTGCGTCAAGCATTTTCCCGGGCACGGTCGCGGCGCGACCGATTCGCATGTGGCGTTGCCGATCGTGGATCTCTCGTTGGAAGAGTGGCGCGCCACCGACGGCGTCCCCTTCGCGGCGGCGGTGGCTGCCGAGGCGCCGATGGTAATGCTCGGTCACCTGCTGTACCCGCAGTGGGATGCGCGGCCAGCCTCGCTGTCGCCGGAAGCGGTGCGCGTGCTGCGCGAGGATCTCGGGTTTGCGGGCGCCATCGTCACCGACGATCTCGGTATGGAGGCGCTGGCCGCCTACGGACCGCTGGAGACGCTCGATCTGGCCTTCGCCGCCGGGGTCGACTGGTTTCTCTATGCCATCTTGCCGCTGCCGCCGCGCGATCTGATCGACCATCTCGCGCGGCGCGTCGAGCGCGGCGACATTGACGGTGCCGACATCGACGACCGGGTGCGGCGGGTGTTGGCGGTGAAGCTCGGCGCGGGGGCGGGGTAGGCTCCGGGCAGGCAGGGCATACCCTGCCTGCCCGGACCCGAGTCAGGAAATGACCACGAACTCCGCATCACCAAGCGGCTGTGAGACGGAGCCGCGCAGCCGGTTCGTGCCGCTCCGGGCGCCGATCACCGTACCGTGCACCGACACGTAGGCGCCTTCGAACATCCCCGACGTGTCGCCGTCGTAACCGACCGAGACGACTTCGGTGCTGCCGTCCGGCGCCGCGACGGTCACCTGCAACCCGGCCTCGAAGAAGTGGGCCTTTGGATCGCCCATCACGACCGTGTTGCCCGGCGTGGCGACCTGGATCGTCATGATCGAGCCGATGAAAGCGACCTTGTCACCGATCATGTTCCCCGGCCGGATAGCCAACTCACGACCATCGAGCAGCCACGGATAGTCGGCCATCTTGTCGGCATCGGTCAGCTCCGCCGGAGCGGCGGGTTCAATTTCTTCGCTCTCAACTCGGGTGGTATTTGTCGACCTCAGGAACAAGAACGGGCCGAGATCATCTGCGGCAAGGACTAGCCAGGCGCCAGTCAGACCGGGATCCGACGCCGGCGCGAGATAGGTGACGCTTGAGAGACTGCGGTCGCTCACTTCCCGAATGCCGACCACCATTGATCTGTCGGCGTCTGCAACGCCGCCGATTTCCCCGCATAGGGCTACCTCGGATGGCCCCTGCTTGAGGACGACGGAGTGATCGGACCCAAGCAAGGAATCCAATGAGACGCCGATATTCGTGGACGATGGCGCCGCGTTCTGGGTTTCGGAGGACTCATTAGAACTTCCCGTATTGGGTGTCGCAGGTTCCAGACTGGCGACTGGCTGTCCTTTGCCGTTGCAGATTCCTACCTGGGTCTCGGCTGCCGCCCGGGAATCTGAGGAAGAACTCATGGCGAGGATGCTTGGCGACCCAATGATCGCAACCGCAAGAACGCAGCGACACCTGGAACCGGCGCGCACGCCGGCCTCCGATCGAGGCACGGTCGGCAGGAACTATTGAGCCGGTGAGGATGTTGTGGGACTATTGAGGGAATCCTAAATGTTACTCCACATTCGTGACGCCAGCGCCACGAATGTGACGAGGCGCGCTTCTTGGGTCGCCACGACCGAGATCACTTGCCCGTCCCGAAGTCCGCGGAACGCTCGCCCAATACCGACGGCGACCCGCGTCGCCGAAACCTTGGGCGCATAACGGGGAACGTGTTCAGTGCTTGCCTTGCCCGGTGGGGGCCGCCGTGACGCCCAGGCCGATAAACACCGTGCCGGAGACGTAGCGTTGGCTGCGCAGGAAGGTCGTGTTCTGCCCCAGCCACGCGCCGGCGCTACCGGCGACCAGCGCGTAGGTGGAGTCGGTGCACAGCCCCATCCCCACCAGTTGCCCGCCGAGCGCCAGTGTTTGCAGCGGAACCGAACCGCGCGCCGGGTCCACGAACTGCGGCAGGAAGGCGAGAAAGAAGAGCGCCATCTTTGGGTTCAGGATCTGAACTGCGACCCCCTGCAGGAAGATGCGGCGGCGCGAGCGGGGCAACTGCGCCGGCATCGCCTCCGGGTGCGGCTCCCGGAGCAGGGTGCGGATGCCGAGGAAGACGAGGTAGCCGGCGCCGAGCCACTTCACCGTCGAGAAGGCGACCGCTGAGGAAGCCACGAGCGCCGAGAGTCCGAGCGCGGCGGCAGCCACGTGGACGAGACTGCCGCCGGCGATGCCGGCGGCCGAGGCGAACGCCGCACTCCGGCCCTGATCGATGCCGCGGGCGACGATATAGAGCACCGCTGGGCCGGGCACGACCAGCAGGGCGAGGGCGGCGATCAGAAACACGGCCAGCGTCGACGAGCTCGGCATGATTCGCCCTTTGGGTGATATGTGCCCGTCAGGCGGACACTGGCGTTCCCGCCACCCCCAGCCGCTCCGCTTCGCCTTGCAGCGCCGCGATCACTTCGGCGATCAGATCTTCCACCGGCATCTGGAGCCCCTCGGCGCCGCGCGTGATGTCCTCGCGACTCACCTTGGCGGCGAACGCCTTGTCTTTCAGTTTCTTGCGCACCGAGGCGACCTTGACGTCGCGCACCGACTTGTCTGGCCGCACCAGCGCCACCGCGATCACGAACCCGCTCAACTCGTCGACCGCGACCAGCGTTTTCTCCATCGGCGATTGGGGCTCCACGCCGCTGTAGTCAGCGTGACTGAGAATAGCGCGGCAGACTTCTTCATCCCAGCCGGTTTCGCGCAAGTGCCGAACCCCGACGAAGGGGTGGGCGTCATCGCGCCGCTCAAGATTGGGGTAGCGTTCGAAATCGAGATCGTGCAGCAACCCGACCGCGCCCCAGAGATCCTCGTCTTCGCCATTCTGGCGGGCAAAGTGGCCCATCGAGGCCGAAACGGATTCGCAATGCTTGCGCAAACTCTCCGATGCGACCCATTCGTGCAGCAGCGCGCGGGCGCGCGCGGTCAGCGGTCCGTTCGCTTCATCGTGGCTCATGCAATTTCTCCTTCGTTCCGCCAAGGAATCTACGGATGGAGCGCCGCGGCGTCAATGGTGCGATAGCTGTAGTGATTGACCGCCGACGGAGCCGATGCTACCCTTGCGAAACCTACTCAATGTTTGAGTAGACGGCGCTTAGGCTACGGCGCAGCACTCCGGAGATGCCGAACCATGGTCGCCTCGTCCATCGCAAGTCAGATTCGCCTCGAGCCAGTTGTGAGCGACCGGGTTGCCCCGAACGTCGCGCGCGATGCCTACGGGCGGGCCATGACCAGTTTGCGTGTCTCTCTCACCGACCGCTGCAACTTTCGCTGCGTGTACTGCATGCCGGCGATCGGCATGCGCTTTCAGCCGCGTGAAGAACACCTGACCGATGAAGAACTGATCCATCTCATTGAAGCCTTCGCGCGGCTCGGAGTGACGAAGCTGCGACTGACCGGCGGCGAACCGACGGTGCGCCCGCACTTGCCGGAACTGGTGGCGGCGATGAAAGCCATCCCCGGCATCGAAGAAGTGGCGATGACCACGAACGGGTTGCTCCTGAAGCGGATGGCGGAACCACTGGCGGCGGCTGGCCTCGACCGCGTCAATGTCAGCATCGACACTCTGGATCCTGAGC
>JADLCW010000372.1 GCA_020847015.1 Thermomicrobiales bacterium
CCAGCACTTGTTCGATGGGCGTCTGGATAAGCTGCGCCGCCGCTGGCGGCAAGCCGGATCGGTTGAACAGCCAGTCGGTGACGCTGCCCATCACCGTTTCCACGCCGATCGCGCGCCCAACGACACCCGTCAGCGCGGTTAGGAAAATCACCAGCGGCACCGTCGAAAAAAGCGCGTTGTAGGCGATCTGGGCGGACAGCCCGGTGATGTTCTTGGTATGGAAATGGTCCCAGAGCGCCTTGCCGGTATCGACTACGTCGTATCGCCCGATCCTCACGCAGTCGCCCCCTTGCCAATCGCAAAGCCGCTCGGTTCCACGGGCGCCATGCCCGCGCCACCCGGTCCATACTGCCAGCACGCTGGCAATCGCGGCCGGGGCGCCGAAAGGATGGGTATCAGGACGGCAATGATGCACGAATCAGATGACGCGTCGGTCGATGCCAATAGCGACCCGGAGGGTGGGGGAGCGTTCCACCTCTCTCCTGGAGCGCAGGCCTCCGCGGCCCAACTCGCCGCCGAGGGACCCACCATGGCGGCAGTGTTGGCGGCCGGGTTGCGCGGTCTGCTTGCGTTCGCGCTCGCCGCCGACCCGTCCGCGGAGCCGCCCGACGGCACGCTCGCCGTCTCCATCGCTGGTCGCGCGCGATCGCCGGCGGCGCTGTTTGCCGCGCTCGCCGACGACGTGCTGGCGCAACTCGACCTGCACGGGACGGGGATGCGCCACGTCCGCCTCGACGGTCTGCTGCGGACTGACGACGGCGGCTGGTCCGCTTGGGGATATCTCATCGGCGACGAGGGTCCGCTGCCGGACGTCGTTTCGCTCGTTGGTCCTCTGGAATGGATTGCGGGACCCGACCGCGTCACACTCCGCTGCGAGTTGCGCCGCGCCTGAATCGGTCGGCGTCCTCGCGGGAGCCGGTCAGGCCACGGGCGTCGCCGATGCGGCTGGCGGCTTCGCGACCGGGGTCGCCGCTCCGCCAATCACGCCCGACCGTTGCACGAGATAGATCGCCACGTCGGTGGCAGCCGGATTGTCGGCGGCTGGTCGCAACACCGCCACTCCGCTCAGTCCGGAGTCATCCAGTTCGCGCAACCCGAGCGCCAGCGAGCCGTCTGGTTCCATCACTCCGCCAATCTCACCACATGCGGAGGAGACGCCGAGCTGCTCCTGCGATACGCGAACATCGATCGCGTAGACGCCTTCCAGCAGAGTCGTCAGATCCACCGGCACGGTGCTGTACGACGTTTCCACCGGGGCTGCCTGTGCGCTGCCGAGCGGCAGTCCGGCCGTTCGGATCACATCGTTCAGCGAGGCCGTCGGGGTCGCATCGAGCGCGCCGCAGGTTCCCGGCGTGAGAAATGCCGGCCGGCTGATCCGCGTCGGCGTTCCGGCCACGGTTGTGGCGACGACGCCGGCGAGCGTACCGTCGACCGCCGACCCGATGAACACGATGTCATAGACTCCGCCAGGGGCGAGCGCGATCTCGGGCAACGCCAGCGCTATATCAGCAGTTCCCGTGGGGAGCGCCTCGAACAAATAGGCGGCAGCATCGAGTGGCAGATAGGGGCTGGCCTCGAGGAATGCCAAATTTCCCGCCACCGTCTCGCCCGTCGTCGCGACGACATCGAGCGGTCCGGCATCCGACGAGGCGTTAATCGCGCGCACTCGCGCCCGCCCTGACGCGACCGGAGCGACATCCATCACGTACGATGCCGCCTGCAGATGTTCCGCCGTTCCCACGATGACGATGGCGTAGGCTTGACCGGCCGTGAAAGGAAGATCTCCGATCAGCAGCGCGTCGCTGATGGGCGCTCCGGCGGGGACGATCTGCAGCCGCCGCGTACCGGCATTTGTCGCGACGGGCGGCTCGGTCACCGCCGCGAAGGGAAGTCCGGCAGCGACCACCTGCCCATCGAGATACACGTCGAGCGGCCCGAGAGCGGCAGCCGCGCCGATCAACGTCAGTTGCACGTCGGCCGGCGTCGCTTGCCCGCCGCCGACCTGCGGTGTAGCCTCCTGCGCCAGTCCGATGGGCGTGAGCGCGGTCAGTGCCGCCAGCATCAGGAGCGCGGCTATCGCCCGCCCCGCGCTCATCCTTCGCCGGATCGTTTTCCGTGCGTCCATCGCAGGCTCCCTCCTTCGCTCGGCGCCGTGCTCAAGGCGATTCTCGGTCATCGCCGCGCCCCTAACCCCTGGTAATTCCACCGCGTCGGCGCGCACGATCCGTTCCGCTAGCGCTGTCTTCGAGAGCCGGCAGGGGAGGCGTCGAATCAGCTACGCTTGGTGGTGAAATGCTTCAGGGCGTCGGTCGAACGTCGTGTGATTCCGGTGATCGTGCCGGGTTCCGCTCACCGCCGAATCGACGTCGCCGACCCGAGGGCGAAGCCTCCGTGACCCAAGGCGCCTCTTCCGCGACCGGCTCCGCCGTTGCCCGACGTTTGGCGGCGAGCGCCGCAACCATCCGGCGCACGGCATGGGCGCTCGCCGCCGTCGTGACCGCCGTCGTGGTGGCGCTGCTCGCTCGCCAGAATTCCGAGTTAGCCGATCTGCTGGGCGCGGTTCCAGCGCAGGTGCGCGCTATCCCGCCGTGGACGGTTCCGCTGGCGGGCGCGCTCAAGCTGGGTGAAGTGGCGCTGAACGCCCTCGCCTGGCGCACCGCGTTGCGCGCCGCCGCGCCCGCCCGGCCGGCCGATTACGGGCGGGTCGTGGCCGCGCTGCAAACCGGCAGCGCCCTTACCGCGCTCGTGCCGCCGAAATTCGCCACCGTCGGCTTGCTTGCAATCTACCGCGCCGCACTAC
>JADLCW010000373.1 GCA_020847015.1 Thermomicrobiales bacterium
CGCCTGGTGGATCGCGACGCAACAGATCGCCTGTCACCTGCGCACCGTCATCGCCACCCTGCGCGCCAGCGTGCGTCTGCCGGACACGTCCACCTTTGCCGTGCGCGGCTTCGAGCATATCCACCCCTTGCTGAATCACCGCGGCATCGTGCTGGTGGCTCCCCACGCCGGCCCCTACACCATTCTCGGCATCATCGGCCGGATGTGGTTGGCCGAGTTGGGCTTCACCGGCGAGCTGGTCGTCGTGGCCCGCATGTTTCAGCCGCTGCGCTCGCGCGCCGTGATGGAATGGTTCACCGCCAGTTTGGCTCGCACCGGCATTTCCATCGTTTCGGTGGACGAGCAGCCGCTGCGATTGGCGGCGCGCCTGCGGACGACGCTGGAGAACAACGGCATCGTCGTACTGCTGGTGGACGAGCCGACCCCCACGCCCTCGTTGGATGCCCCCTTCTTCGACAGCACCATCCGGATGCCGATCGGGCCGGCCCGCCTCGCCTACTCCACCGGCGCCGCATTGCTGCCGGTGATGGCCGCCTACGCGCGCGGCGGCAAGCATCTGATCCGCATCGCCGAACCGATCGAACCCTCGCCGGACCCCGCCGTTTCGCTGGCTCAGGTCGGCCGCGCGCTGGAATCGCTGATCGCCCGCAACCTCGGGCAGTGGTCGATGCTGACCCCCGTCTGGGCCGATGCCGTGCGACCCCTGCCGGCTCGCTACGCCGCCGCCGATCTGCACGTGCATACGCCGGGCAGCGACGGCCTGTGCGCCATCGAGGAGTGGCGCGACGCCGCTCGCAGCGCCGGTCTGCGCGTCATCGCCGTCACCGATCACGACCATCTCGCCACCGTACGCGACTGGGTCGTGGCCAATCCCGACCGCGGGGACGGCGACGTCGCCGTCATCCCCGGTGTCGAGTTGACCGCCCGCGGCCGCATCGTCCATCTCGGCGTGCTCTTCCCCGAGGTCATCCCGGAGCGGCTGCCCAAACCCGGCACGCCGCTGCCCGAGCTCATCCGCTGGGCGCGCGCCATTCCCGGCAGCATCGTCGTGCTGGTGCACCCGCATCCGGGGTTGTGGCGGCGACAACTGCGCGGTCTGGCGCGCCAGGGACTGCTGCCGGACGCCATCGAAACGCGCTATCCGCTGGTCGGCTGGCAAGCGCGCCAGTTGGAACGCGCGGCGGCCGCCTACGGATTGGCGGTGCTCGGCGGCACCGACGCCCATCTCGTCCCCGGTCAGATCGGCCGCTTCCACACCATCTTCGCCGGTGAAACCGCCGACGATCTGGTGCGCGCCATCCGCAGCCGGAGCACGCGGGCGGCGAGCGCGCCGGCCGTCGTCGGCGTACCGCTGCGGGTCTACGCGCTGCAATCGATCTACAGTTGGCTGTTGCCGTTCCGCAGTTTGCCGGGGGTGGCGAACTGGCGCGCCGGCTTGCTGCGGCGGGCGCAACAGGCGGCGCGCGCCGCCAACCCCAAACCGGTCGGTCTCGCCACCTTGGAGCGGGAGCGGGAGCGACCCCGCCGGCGCGTTGCCTGAAGCAATCGGGGCGTCCGCACGCCACCGGCACAGCGAGCGAATCGCCGGGCGGCAGTGCCCGGCGATTCACGCCTCACCCAAATCGTCCGATATCGGGACGGGCCGCCTCGGCCGGCGCGCCGGTTACGGCGCCGTGCCGCCCCACTTCTCCGGGAAGCCAGGCATGTTCTGGCAGCCGCACATCGCATAGAACAGCGGCGGCATATTCGGCTCGACAAACTGATCGAGGTTCTCGTTGGTGATCACCGGCTGCGGCAACACCCACTCCTGAGGAACCTGCTCGCCGGAAAGCACCATCGTCGCCGCGATGATCGCCGTCCGCCACTGGAACGTGGGGTACGTCGGAGCCACGGCGGTCAGACCGTCGCTTTGCCACTTCTGCAGGAAGTCCTGCTCGTCCTCGCCGGTGATCGGCGGCACCTCCAGCCCAGCGTCCTCGAACGCCTCGATGGCCGCCACGCTCGTCGCGCCGGAGTCCATCCAGACGCCGTCCAGCGTTCCATAGCGATCGAGGTAGTCGCCGACAATCGACTTCACCTTGGCGCGATCGCCATCGGTGAACTCGGCTCCGACCACGTCGATCCCGGCCTGGTCGAACAGCACCTTGGCCGCCGACCAGCGCGTCTCCAGCACGTCGACGCCCGGCGAGATGCGCAGCGCCAGCACCTTGCCGCCCTCGGGGACAGTGTTGACGATGAATTCGGCCGCGTCCGCGCCGAAGGCGTACCCGCCGATCGGATGGATGTAGGTGACCGGGCAATCCGTGGTGACGCCCCGGTCGAACACGATCACGGGAATCTTGCCGCAGGCCTGCTCGACCGCCGGTGTCAGCGCCGCTGTGGTGTTCGGCGACACGATCAGGATGTCGCACCCTTGCCCCAGCAGATCGGTGACGTCGGAGATTTGCTTCTCGTCGCGCCCTTCGCCATCGAGCGCGGTGAACGTGCCGATCTCCGGATGCAACCCGACCTCGGCCTGCATGGTCGTCCAACCCACGACGCGCCACGGATTGAACAGACCGGCGTTGGAGAAACACACGTGCCAGGGTGCGTCTTTCTTGTACTGCGCGGTATCGACGTACGTCGGCTCGATCGCCTGCAGCCACGGTTGATCGGCCGGCCCTTCCGGCGTCACCGTGCGCTGGTGGAGCTGCCGTTCGAACTCCGCCTGGTTGAAAAATGGAGACGCTGGTTCGGCCGCCGGCGATGCGGTCTGGGCGAGCGCGGCGCCGACCGTCATGCCGCTGCCGGCAACAGCCCCCGCCAGCAGACATAGCGCGGCGATCCATGCCCGGAATCGGCCGCCTGCCGTCGCGTTCATCGTGCTCCTCCTGACGTTGCCACGTCGGATCGCGTTGCGTTCGTCCGTCCTCCGATCGCGCCTCCTTTCGTATGGCCGCTAGCGTTGACGGGAGCGATAGGCGGCGAACGCCACCGCGGCGATGATGATCGCCCCCTGCACCGCGTCGCGCAGCGGCTTCGGCAAGCCAAGCAGGTTGAGCAAGGTGAACAGCGCCTCGAGCGTCAGCGCGCCGGCCATCGCCGCGATCGTGCCGCCGCGGCCGCCGCTCAACGAAGCGCCGCCAAGCACCACGGCGGAGATGGCCTGGAACTCGGCTCCCTCGCCGGCGTTTTGCGAAAGCCCGGCGAACCCGCCAAGCAAGATGCCCGCCACCACCGCCGAAATCGCCGAGAGCATGAAGGCGAACGTACGCACGCGCGGGACATCGACCCCGGACAGCGTCGCCGCCCGCGGGTTGCCGCCGGCGGCGAACAGTTGCTTGCCAAACGTCGTCCGATGCAGGAGCGCGACCGCCAGAGCGCCGACCACTACGAGGATCACCACCGAATAGGGAAGCTGCCCGATAGCGGGAACGCCTTCGAACCCGCGCCGCCCGAATACGCGGAAATTGTCGGGGAGCGAGCCGCGCGGCGACCCGCCCGTCGCCAGCAAGGCGCCCCCCTGGAGCACCAGCAGCATGCCGAGGGTGGTGATGAACGATGGCACGCCCAACCGGGTGGTGATCGATCCGTTGATCGAGCCGACGACGGCTCCGCCCAGAAACAGGAGCGCGATCACCGGCCATGTTTTCGCCGGGTCGCCGTCGATGAGCCCCGCCGCGGCGACGACGACGGCGGTGATCAGCGAACCGACCGACAAATCGATCTCGCCCGCCACGACGACGAAAAGCTGCCCCGCCGCGAGGATCGCCAGCGGCGTGGCCCGCTTGAGGAAGGCCAGAAAAACGGACGGCTCGGTAAAATTCGGGTTGCGAATGGCGATCGCCACGAGCAGCGCGAGGAGCACGAGGAAGATCGGAGCCGCACCCCGGATTGCGCTCCATGCCCGCTGGCGCGGCGGCAGCCGATCTTCGCCCCATTCGGGGGCGGTGGATGAAGCCGCCGAGGTCATCGCGGACTCCGGACGGAGCGGACCGTATAGATCGCGACCGCCGCCACGATAATCACGCCGCGCAGCACTTCCTTGAGAAACGTGTTCACCGCAAGCTGATTGAACAGGTTGTCCAGCAGCGCCAGAATCAGCACGCCAGCCACCGTCCCGAGCACGCCGCCGCGCCCGCCCACGAGCGGTGTGCCGCCCAGCACGACCGCCGCGATCGACTCCAGATCGTAGTTTCCGTCCGGGCCGACCCACGGCGCCCCGGCCCCCAGCCGGCTCACGAGAAACAACCCGGTCAGCACCGCGCCCAGACTGCACAGCATGTGAGCGCCGATGAGCACCCGCGCCGAACGGACGCCGGAAAGGCGCGCCGTTTCCTGACTGCCGCCGACCGCGTAGAGGTGGTGCCCGAAGCGGGTGAAGCGCAGCAGCGCCCAGGCGGCGGCGGCCACGACGCCGAGCAGCAGCACGGCGTAGGGAAGCGGACCGAGCGCGCCGTAGCCGAGCACCTGAAATTCCTTCGGCACGGCCCCGGCAAAGTTGTCGAAGCTGGCATTGAGAATGCCTCGCAAGATCAGTCCGCTGCCGAGGGTGGCGATGAACGGATCGACGCGCAACCCGGTGACGATGAGCCCGTTGGCGCATCCGATCGCCAGCCCGATGAGCAGCACGGCGATGACGCCAAGCCACATCCGGTTCGGATCGCCCTGCATGATGTACGAGGCCATCACGGCGGTGACGCTGACCTGATAGGCGACCGAGAGATCCAGCGAGCCGCCGAGGATGACGAACGTCTGCCCGACCGCCACCAGCCCGAGCGCCACCGACCGGACCAGCGTATTGGCGAGGTTGATCTGACCCCCGGCCAGAACGATCGCACCCCAGGAAATCGCCGCCACCAGCGCCAGCGCGCCGTAGATCGGAGCCGCGTCGGACGCCGCGAAACCGCGCCGCAGCCGAGCGGCGAAACCCGGCGCGGCGCCGCCGGCGATCACGCCGCGACCTCGCCCGGCGCCTGACCCGTGGCCAGCAGCATGACCCCCGCCTCGCTCGCCCCGGCCGGCAGCTCACCGGCAATCGCGCCATCCCGCATCACCACAACACGGTCGCTCATGCCAACAATCTCCGGCAGATCGGAGGAGATCATCAGGATCGCCGCTCCGGCGCGGGCCAGTTCGCGCATCAGCTCGTGGATGCCAGCCTTGGCTCCGACATCGATGCCGCGCGTTGGCTCGTCGAAAATGAGCACCCGGGCCCGAGTCGCCAGCCACTTGGCGAGCACCACCTTTTGCTGATTGCCGCCGCTCAGATAGCGCACTTCCTGTTCGAGACTGGCGGCGCGCAAATCGACGCGCCGCGCCAGATCGAGCACCAGACGCGTCGCATCGTCTTGGCTGCCAACCCGGCCTCGCAGCGAGCGCAGCGCCAGCAAGGTGTTGTCGCGCACCGACTCGGTGAGAATCAGCCCCTCCGCCTTGCGATCTTCGGTCAGGAGACCGATGCCGGCGCGAATCGCCTGGCGTGGCGAGCGGATCCGGATTGGCGCCCCGTCGAGTTCGACGACCCCCCGCGTGAATGGCGCATCCCCGAAAATGGCCCGGGCCAGTTCGGTGCGCCCGGCTCCTTCCAGCCCGGCCAACCCGACGATCTCGCCGGCCCGGACCGCCAGATCGATATCGCGCAGTCTGCCGCCGCCCCCGCGGCGCACGCGCAGCCGCACCGCCCCCAGTTCCGCTGCTGCCGCACGCGGCGGATAGAGATGGCCAAGGTCCCGGCCGACCATCATCCGCACCAGTTCGTCGGGGCGCGTCGTCGCCGCATCCAGCGTCGCCACCAGGCGTCCGTCCTTGAGCACCGTGATGCGCTGCGCGAGATCGAAAACTTCCTGGAGGCGGTGCGAAATGTAGAGCACCGCCAGTCCGCGCCGCTGCAGGAGCCGCACCTGGGCGAAGAGCGCGTCCGCCTCCTGCGGCGACAGCGCCGCCGTCGGCTCGTCCATGATCAGGATCTTGGCCGCGAACGACAGCGCCTTGGCGATCTCCACCGTTTGCTGTTGGGCGACGGAGAGATCGCGCACCAGCGATTGCGACGCAATGGATCGCTCCATCCCGAGTTCGGCGAGGAGCGCGACCGTCGCCGCCTCCATCGCGCCCGCATCGACGAACGGCCCACGCCGCGGTTCGCGACCAAGGAAGATGTTCTGCGCGACGGTGCGATCGGGCAGGAGATTGAATTCCTGGTAGATGATGCTGACACCGTGCTGCTGCGCCTGCCGCGGGTGGCTGAAATGGACGACCTCGCCATCGAGCCGGATCGTCCCGGCGTCGGGTTGCAGCGCGCCGGCGAGAATCTTCATCAGCGTCGATTTGCCGGCTCCGTTCTCGCCCATCACGGCGTGAACCTCGCCCGCCCGGGCGTCGAGATCCACGTCGACAAGCGCCGGCACACCGAAAAAACTCTTGCTGATGCCCTGCATCTGGAGCAGCGGCGTTGGCGGCTGACGGTCCCCGGCGAGGAGGGAACTCGTCGCTCGGTCTCGTTCGAACTCAGCCATGGGTGACGACCATTGGATGCTGCACGCCAAGGACGCCGGCCGCCCGACGGTCATGGGGCGGACCGCTCACCACGCGCCGCGGCCGGCGCGCGCCGATGTTTTGGCTTGTATCACTGCCATTCCGCGCTGTCAAAGGCGATGAACGGACCATCGCACGCAACGAGCCGATTCCGGGGAGGCGCGAGGGTCCCGCCAACCGGCATCGGTCGACGCACGCTGGGCGCCAAGTGGCGCACTGATCCACCTCGCCTGCGCCGGCGCGTTGCGAAGGCGCGGTCTACTCGCCGCGCAACCCTCCCAGCAGCGCCTCCCAGGCCGTCACGGTCGGGTCCTTGGGCGGGGCCACGCTGACATGGGTGACGCCCAGCGCCGCCAGACGGCGCAGCCGCCGCCGAACCGTCGCCAGATCGCCCACGATCGCCAGTTCTTTCACCAGCGCGTCGGGGATCGCCGCCTTGGCTCCGGCCAGGTTGCCCTGACGCAGATCCACGAAACCGTGCCCCTCGGCGAGTTGTCGGTCGACATCCAGACGGCGGCGCGCTTCGGCCACGATCGCATCGGTATCGAAGCCAGGCGTGCGAATCAGTCGCTGCATCCCCGGCAACGTGTTGATCAAGGCAATGGACGCCTTGCTCTGCTCCAGTTCCGGTTCCGGCCGATCGGTCACGACCACCGTCGTTCGCAGCAGAAACCAGAATGCCGCCGGGTCGCGCCCCGCCGCGATGGCCATCGTACGAACCTCGGGGATCGTTTTGGCCAGAAAGGCGTCCGACGTCAGCGAGTTGAAAATCACCCCGTCGGCAACGCGAGCGGCCAGCGCCAGCGCCTTCGGCCCAGCCGCCGCCACCACAATTCGCGGCCGCGCCTGCACCGGCGCGATCTGCCGCGCCCAATCGTGCACCGCAAACTGACCGCCCGGCGGCGAAGAGGCGCGGTGCGACGGAGCCCACCACGCGCGCACCAGGCCGATCGCTTCCGCCAGCCGCGCCAGCGGGTCGCCAGTCGGGAACCCCAGCGCCCGCTCGTACCACTCCGGTTGGCCGCGCCCCAACCCCAGCACCGCTCGCCCCCCGGAAAGACGGTCGAGCGTAGCCACCGAGGCCGCCAGCAGATTGGGGTGGCGCATGTAGGGATTGGACACGCCGGGGCCGAGCCACGCCTGCCGGGTGCGCGCCGCGATGGCCCCCAGCACCGCGAAGGCATCCCAACCGTCCGGATCCTCGCTGGCGAAGATGGCGGCGATGCCGGCCCGGTCGGCCGCCTCCGCCGTATCCAGCGTCCACGCCGCCGTAGCGATCGGATCGCCGCGCAACCAGGCGTGGTGGCTGAACTCCAGACTAAAGGCGGGTACGTCCCCGTTCATTCTTCGAAGCGGTAGTACACGAGCGTGCCGCCGCCGCGCTCGTCGCCGTGGCGGACGATCACGCCTTGTCGCCCGTCGTGCATCGGGAAGACATCGCCCCGGTTCAGCGCGGCGGCTGCCTCGTCGTCCAGAATCCGAGCAAACATATCGTGACGCGAACACTCCCAGACGCCGGGGTAGTCTTCGACCGGCTTCATTCGGTGCCGATCGCGCGAATGCGTGCGCCCGACCTCGCACAGGGGATTAGGTCCAGAACTTTGCTGTTCCATTTCGCCTCTTTCGCCATGCATCGCGGCGGAACCCGCAACCCCTACAGTATGCGTGACCCGGCTCATCACCGGAAACCCCGTCGTGCAGAACGGCGCCGTGCGATGATCCGCACCGGCGGCAGTCGTCGCTCCGTCTGAGGAGGTCGCGCGCATTGTCCGAAGAATCGATCCCCGCCGGACCGGCTCCCCGCGCGAGCGACGGAGCGTTGGCGACGGTCGGCCCCGAGATGGCGCAGTTGCTGGTGGTGGCGCTCTGGTCGTCCACCTTCATCATCACCAAGGCGATCTTCGCCGAACTGGCCCCCTTGCCCTACATCTTCGGCCGCTTCGCCATCATGCTGGCGTTGGCCGCCGCGGGGCTGCTGCTGCGCCGCCGCGGCGATGCGCTCCGCATCCACCGCGCCGATTTCGGCCGCTTCCTCGCCGTCGGTCTCACCGGCTACACCCTGTACCAACTCGCCTTCGTGCTCGGGCTGGAGCGCACCTCGCCCTTTTCCAGCTCGCTGCTGGTGGCGCTGGTGCCGCTGTTCACCGTGCTGATCACCTCGGCGATGGGCGAGCGCACGCCGCCGCAGGGGTGGCTCGGTCTCGCCGTCGCGCTCGTCGGCGTCGCCATTTTCTTGTGGGACAAGCGCGGCGACGAAGGCACGTTGGTCGGCGATGCGCTCAGTCTCGGGGCCGCCGTCATGTTCGCCGCCTACGGCGTGCTCAATCGCCCGCTGGTGCGCCGCTACCCGCCGGAGACGTACAGCGCCTACACCATTTTGTTCGGAGCCGTCCCGCTCTTCCTGCTCGCCTTGCCGGATACGCTGGCCACCGACTGGGGCGCGCTCTCCGGCGCGGCGTGGGTCGCTCTCGTCTATATGGCGATTCTCCCCGTCTACATCGCCTACCAGTTGTGGAACTGGGCCATCGCCCGCCGCGGCATCGCCGCCGCCACCGCATTCAGTCTGCTGGTGCCTATCGTCAGCGGCGTCGTCTCCGCGATCGTATTCGGAGAAAGCTTCGGGTTCTGGAAAGTGTTCGGGGCGGCGCTCGTGCTGCTCGGGCTAATCGTCGTACGATGGCGCCCGACGCCCATCGGGCGGTGGGGACGATGGAGGGAAGGATCATGAGCGCACCGGCGACCGAATCGAAGATGCGCCAGACGATGCAGCGACAGCCGGCCGATCTGCGACGGTTGATGGACGATGGCTGGGAGCAGGCCGGCCAGGCGGTGGATCTGATCGGCACGTCGGAGCGGGTGTTTCTGGTTGGCATCGGCACCAGCTACCACGCCGCACTGGTCGGAGCCTGGCTGATCCGCGCCGCCGGACTCGACGCCCGCGCCGTCTCCTCATTCGACTTCGCCCGCTACCCCGACAGCTACCCGCTGGAGGTCGATGACGCCGTCATCGTCATGGCTCACACCGGGGTCAAGCGCTTTTCCGCCGAGTCGCTGGCCCGAGCCACCGCGCGCGGGGCCAATGTCATTTCGGTCGGGAGTCTCACCGCCGAGCATCCCGGCGCGCTGCTCACCCTGCGCACCACCGAGCGCGAGCAATCGGCCGCCTACACCACGTCTCACCTCGCCGCCATGACGGTGCTGGCCCAGTTCGCCACCGAACTTGGCGAGCGGCGCGATGAAGCGGGGGTGGCCGGCTTCCGCGAGGCGCTGATGGCGTTGCCCGATCGCGTCGCCGAATTGCTGGCCCGCGAGGCGGAAATCGACCCGATCGCTCGCTATGCGACCGATCACCGCGTCTACATGGCGGGAGCCGGTCCGAACGAAGCAACCGCACTGGAGGCGGTCATCAAGGTGCGCGAGGCGGCCTACGGCGGCATCGACGCGCTCGCCGCTGAGCAGTTCCTGCATGGCCCGATGGTCGCCTTCAACGCCGGCGATTTGCTGGGCATGATCAACGTGCCCGGCGCCGCCACCGACCGCACCGCCGCCATCGCCGCGGTCGGTGCGGCCATGGGCGGCCGGCTCTGGATCGTGGGCGAGGCGATCGATCTGCCCAACGCCACCTCCTTCGTGCTGCCCGCCGTGCCGGAGATGATCTCTCCGCTGCTGGGAGTCGTGCCCATGCAAATGCTGGCGCTGCGAATGGCCGAGATGAAAGGACTCGACCCGGACACATTCCGCCGCAACGACGAGCGCTACCGGGAGGCGTTCGCGCTGCTCAAGCTGTAGCGGGGGGATTGGCATGAGGTTGCCGCCCTCATGCCAATCGGGGCGTTCGTGCGCGGGAATGTTGGCGGATCGCTCGGTTGCCACCCCGACCAGGTCGTTCTGAGCGCCCGGCAAGCGAAGCTCAACTGGAGGCGGCATCCTCCACCGGTGTCGCCGCCGGTGAACCCGCTCCGGTGGGGATCGGCGGCGCAATCTGCAGCGGAGCGTCGATATCGTGGAATTCGTTGATCATGTAGTGGTATCGGGAAACCATCACCTCGCGCCGTAGCTCGCCCGATTCCGCTCCAACCCACCATGCGTACCACGCCGGGACGACGTAGGGATTTTGCCGCTCCGGCACGATGAAGGTCACCACGCGGCTCGGTTCGCCATCGACATTCTCGATCCGGCCGAGTCGAAATCCGGTTGCCCCGGCGTATTCGGCGCCCCATTCGCTCGGTAGAATCATCGGCGAGGCCTCTTGCTCGACCCACTCCTCGCCCGGCTGGCGCACCCATCGCCGCGGCCCGATGATGACCGCCTCCAAACCGCCCTCCGCCCGGAAATAGAACGACGGCTCCTTGCCGCCGCTGCCGTCGTCGATGGCATGGTCGGAGAGCGCGGCCACTCCGCGCCCATCGGCAATCAGTTGCCAGTAGCGAACCCGATGCAATGAGGTCAGCGCGGCGAGCCCGCGCTCGTACACCGCCTCCGCCGCCGGGTCGCTCTTGGGGATGACGATATCGGCAAATCCGGTCACATTCGGATCGGGCGCGACGAGATAGAACGGGGCCGCGACTCGGTGCCCATCGGCAAGTTCGACTTCCGCCGAGATCTGCTGCCATCCCGGCTCGGCAATGGAAATAGTGGCGATGAGTCGCCCGTCGTCGCCCGGCTGCGCCGCGACCGCCGTCGCCGCCCCTTCCGCCGTCAGCGGCGCGACCGATACCGACCCCGAAGCCGGCGGCGCGGCATCCGCGCCGCTCAGATCGGTCAGCCAGATCGCGATGTCGTTCGCACCGGGGCGCACCGGGGCAACCTCGATGCGCACCCATGGCCCGTCCGGGTTGGCGAACCCTTCGGCCGGCATCGCCAGCACGACCGTATCGAGATCCGGCACGGTCGGCGGTGGCGCCGAGGCGGGAGTCATCGCGCGCCAGACGAATATTCCGGCCGCCAGCGCCAGCACCAGGACGAGCATTCCGGCCAGCGCCGACCATCCCGGGCGCAGCGATCGTTCCCGACGTTCTCCCGGCGCGGCGACGAGGCGCTCGTGCGGCGCCTCAGGCAGCCGATCGGGATCGGTCATGAGCGGTCCAATCTCGGGAGCGCCATGGCCTACCCGCGCCAGCCAGAGGCGATGCGGATGCGGGTGGCGGCGTCTCCATCGCTACTGCAACTTGCCTCGCGCCAGTGTCGGCCACACCGCCACGATCGTGTCGTCGCGCACGGCGAACAACGCTTCGTGCAGGTGGACGCATTGGTCATGGTAGCCAATATCAAAGGCGATGCGATCTCCGGGACGCGGCGCCTCTGCCGGTCGCTCAAGCGTAATCACCCCGTGCTCGGCTGAAAACGCCTGCCGCGCGACCCCGTCCAGCCCACGCGCCCGCGGCGTCCGCTGCGACGGATCGACCGCCTTCCGCCCGGCATCGATGATGATCCGGTCGGCGGCGGGTCGGCTGGTCACCTGCGTCAGCAGCGTCAACGCCGGCTCCACCGGCGATTCCAGTTCCCGGTAGAAACCATCGCCCAGCGTGGCTCCGCCCGCCTGAATCTCGGTGACGCCGACCACCGCCGATGCGTGCAAATAGGTGCCGCTGCCCCCGCAGGAGACGATCTCCACCGGCAACCCCGCCGCTCGACAGGCCTCCGCCGAGGCGACCAGCGCCGACACCGCCGCCGCGATCGCCGCTTGCCGCTCGGTGTGATCCGGCATGGAGACCGCGTGCCCCTCCCACGACATCACTCCGACGAAACGCAGATTGAGCGCGGCGGCGATCTGCTCGGCCAGCTCCACCACGGGTTCTCCGGGCGCCGCGCCGGTGCGCGCCATGCCGGTGTCCACATCCACCACCACGCCCAGCCGCACGCCGCGTTCGGCGGCCGCCGCGTCCAGTTCGGCGATGTTGGCCGCATTGTCCACCGCGCACATCACGTCGGCCCCGCTGCTTGCCGCCAGCGCCGCCAGCCGCCGCGTTTTGATCGGCCCCACGACCTGATTGGAGATCAGTATGCTGGGCACGCCGCTGGCGGCGAACACCTCCGCCTCGCTCACCTTGGCGCAGGTGATGCCGATAGCGCCGGCCGCCAGTTGCCGATGGGCGATGGCCGGCGTTTTGTGTCCCTTGGCGTGCGGCCGCCAGTTCACCCCGCGCCCACTCAGCGCGGCGGCGATGTGCGCGATATTGCGATCCATCGCATCCAGATCGACGATGAGCGCGGGCGTATCCAGCTCGGCAACCGGTCGCCCCACGAGCGTAGCAAGCATTCCCCTCGACCTCTCTGCGTCGATCGCATGTCACCCGGCGGATGATCGCACGCGGGGGAGCCCGCGGTCGCCCAGCTCCGGTCCTGTCGAGCATCGGCATCTCGAATGCGCCGGCGCCGGCCAGAGACGCGGCAACCCCGGGATCGCTCGGGTCGGATCGAAGAATGCCGTGGCCAGCCGGCCTCGGACGACAGGCGCGCCTTGGTCCGCGCTTCAGCCATGCTCTTCATTGCCTGCTATCATGAGCGGCGTCATTGCCAGACCGTCGCGCGTCCGCATGGCTCCCCAATGTCCGAATTGCTCGCCCCCGAGCCCGATGCAGCCGCCCCGGAACCTCAGCGGCTGCGGAGTGGGTTGGGCAGCGCCATACCGGGCCGGGCGCCGGCGCCGCTGAACGCCTTGATTGGTCGGGAACGCGAGCGCGCCGCAATCCGGCATCTCCTCGGGCGCGACGACGTGCGGCTGATCACCTTGACGGGACCCGGCGGGGTCGGCAAGACCCGGCTCGCGGCGGCCTTGGCGGCGGATGTCGACGACGCGAACGCGAATGGCGTGGCCTTCGTCCCACTCGTCGCGATTCGCGATGCGGCGCTCGCCCCGGCCGCCATCGCCGATCGTCTCGGCATGCGCGAGACCGCCGGGCAGTCGCTTACCGAGGACCTGATCGCCCGCATCCGGGGCGATCGGCTCCTCCTGGTGCTCGACAGCTTCGAGCACCTGCTCGCGGCGGCCCCCCTCGTTGCCGAACTTCTCCTCGCCTGCCCCCGGTTGACTGTGCTGGTCACGAGCCGCCGTCGCCTTCGCCTCTCCGGCGAGCACGAATTCCCGGTGCCGCCGCTTGCCGTCCCGAATCCGGACGACCTGTCGACGGTCGAGCGCCTCGCTGATGTCCCTTCCGTTCGCCTCTTCGTCGACCGCGCGCAAGCAGCTTCCCCCGCCTTCGCGCTGACTGAGGCGAACGCAGCGCAGGTCGCCGAGATCTGCCGCCAGTTGGACGGACTGCCGCTGGCGATCGAATTGGCCGCGCCGCGAACGCGTGTGCTCTCGCCGGCGACGCTGCTGTCGCGGCTGACGAGCCGTCTGCGCCTGCTGACCGACGGCCCTCGCGATGCGCCGGAGCGCCTGCAAACAATGCGACAGGCGATCGACTGGAGTTACGATCTGCTGGAGCCATCGGCGCAAACGCTGCTCCGTCAGCTGGCAGTCTTTGCCGGCGGTTTCAGTCTCGCGGCGGCGGAGGC
>JADLCW010000374.1 GCA_020847015.1 Thermomicrobiales bacterium
ACGAAGGTGGCGTCATCGCCGCGGGGCGCCAACGGCGGTGACGCTTGGCCATTGCGCGACGATGCGCCGGTTCGGCTCGACCGACATGACATCGACTGGCGCGGAGGCGCCGTGCATCGCCCCACTCCCGACGTAGGCGGGTCCCGGTTCGAGCCGCCCGTGAACCAGCAATTTCGTGGTGATGGCGGGAGCGACGAACGCCGTGAAGACTCCAGCGGCCAGTTTGCGGGCGAGCATCGCCGTCCGGGCGACCAGGGCGCGGCTGAGGCGCATGTCGTTCGAGAACCGGAGCGTAGAACATCAGCGGAGCTGCGCAGCACGCGGCTCCGCGCTGTCCCGTTCACCCGTATGATGCCGGCATCGCATTGCGCTCGGCGGCCGACACGCCATGCAGGCTGACCGGCGCTTGCCGGCCGGCTGGAAGGGAAACCGACGATGACCTTGCGCCCCGGGGTCCACAATGTGGCAGCGACCCCGTTTCTACCCGATGAATCACTCGATGAGGCGTCGTTGCGCTCGCTGGTCGAGTATTGTGTGGCGTCCGGCTGCGAAGGGATGCTCATTCTCGGCGTGCTGGGCGAGGCGGATCGACTGAGCGACGAGGAGCGCGAGCGGACTATCGCCGGGTTTGTCGCGGCAAGCAGCGGCCGTCTCCAGATCACGGTCGGGATCACCCACCAATCCACCGTGGTCACCCGGTGTCGAGCCGACGCCGCGCTGGCGATGGGCGCCGACGCGGTGATGGTTTCACCGCCGGTCGGCAGCAACGCCGGCCCCGCCTTGCGCGAGCATTTCCTGCGCATCGCCGACGGTCTCGCCGGCACGCTGGTGGTGCAGGACCATCCGGCATCCAGCGGGGTGAAGATGCCAACTGCCTTCCTTGCCGAGCTGGGCGCGGCGCTGCCGGCGGGTTCGGTCGTCAAGCTGGAGGAGCCGCCGACCGCCGCCAAAATGGCCGCCTTGCGCGCGACCACCGACGCCTTTCAATTGTTCGGCGGGCTCGGCGGCGTCTCGCTGCTGCACGAGCTGGACGCCGGCGCCGATGGAACCATGACCGGCTTCGCCTTGCCGGATGCGCTGGCGCGCATCGTCGCCGCTCACCGCGCCGGCGATCGCGCCGAGGCGCGCCGCCTCTACGCTGACTATTTGCCGCTGATGGTGTTTGAGGCGCAGCCGGGGGCCGGCGTCGCGTTGCGCAAGGAGTTGCTGCGCCGGCGCGGAGCCATTGCCTGCGCGGCAGTGCGCCAGCCGGCTCCCAAGCCGGATGCCTTCAGTCTCGCGGCGCTGAGCGGGCTGCTGGCCGATCTGGAAATGCTGCCAACCCCGGGCGGCGGAGCGTAGCGCCCGATCGCATCGTCGCATTGCGCGGGGACGGATCACCCTGGCGGTCGAGGAGAAATGCATGACCGAGTTGTGGAACGAGCGATTCACCCGGCCGGAGCTGCTGGCGCGCGTCGGGCGATTGGCGCAGGCGGGCGGGGTGCGGCTGGTCACGCTGGAAGATGGCAATGAGCGCGGTGTGCGGGTGCTGGAATTTCGCACCGGCACGGGATTCCAGTTCGATGTGATGGTCGACCGCGCCATGGATATCGGGCGCTGCGAACTGAACGGGATGGCGTTGGGTTGGCAATCCAATGCCGGCTTCCCCGGACCGTGGGCCTACGAACCGGAGGGGCTGGGCTGGCTGCGCGGGTTTGGCGGCGGGTTGCTGACCACCTGCGGGCTGGACCACACCATGTTCATGGCCGACGACAGCGCGGAGCACTTCGGCTATCCGGCGTTCAAAACGCAAACGTTCGGGTTGCATGGCCGCATCTCCTACACCCCCGCCCGCCTGACCGGGTACGGCGAGCGGTGGGAGGGCGACCAATGTACTCTCTACGCCACCGGCGAGATGACGCAGGCGC
Source organism: Thermomicrobiales bacterium (assembly GCA_020847015.1). Lineage (GTDB taxonomy): Bacteria > Chloroflexota > Chloroflexia > Thermomicrobiales > UBA6265 > CADCWF01. Next base: position 1,908 of record JADLCW010000374.1, read on the forward strand.
GCGTGTTCGGCGAGCAGTTCGTGCTGCGTCGCCGCATCGAGGCACGGTTGGGCGAATCGCACCTACGCATCCACGACGAGGTGGAAAATATCGGGAACGCGCCCACTCCCCACATGTATCTGTACCACGTCAACGTCGGCTTTCCGGTGGTGGACGATGGCGCCGAACTGCTCGTGCCGGCAAGCAATCCCGTCGCTCGCGGCGCTCACTCGGCCGAGGGTTACACTCGGTTCCATGGGCCGGAAGCGGGCTACGTGGAGCAGGTCACCGAGCACGACGTGGCGGCCGAAGCAGACGGTTCCGTGCCCGTGGCGATCGTCAACCGTGCGCGTGGGATCGGCGTCTATGAAGTGTTCAACCAAAACCAATTGCCGCACCACTTCATCTGGCGCATGCTGGGCCGGGGGACCTACGTGGTTGGCATCGAGCCGAGCACCAATTCCACCTCGGGCCGCTTGGCCGACAAGGCGCAGGGCAAACTGACCGTGCTGGAACCAGGGCAGTGTCGTGCCTACGATCTGGAGCTGGGCGCGTTGAATGGCGCAGCGGAAATCGACGTCTTCGCGAACCGGGTCGCGGCGGCGCGCGGCCGACAGGACGTTTCGGACGCGGGCGTCGCATCGCCGCGACCCGCTCCTGTGTCATCCTGAGGCGATGCCGGAGGATCTCGGCGCGGTTATCACGCCGCCCACCGGCCAACAATGGCGCAATTGACGATCCGGCGTCGCGACGCATGGGCGTTG
>JADLCW010000375.1 GCA_020847015.1 Thermomicrobiales bacterium
ATTGTCTTGCCGCGACGGATTCGTTCAGGTCGATTCTGACCCGTCGTCTCCCGCTCGCGCCAGCGTCGCCCGCGCCATCCGCAGCGACGCGGCATCCACCATCATCCCGTCCAGCGCCAACGCGCCGCACCCGGCCGCCAGCGACGCCTCGTACGCGACCAACACCGCGCGTGCGGCGGCGAGCTCGTCCGCCGTTGGGCGGAACACACTATTGGCGACCGGAATCTGCGATGGATGGATGCACCATTTGCCATCGTAGCCGAGCGCGCGCGCCGCGCCGCACGTGCGGCGGAATCCGTCGAGATCGCGAAAATCAGCGTAGGGGCCGTCGATAGCGCGCGCACCGGCGGAGCGAGCGGCGATCAGCAGCTCGTGCATGGCATAACCCCAGCGATGACCGGCATAGGCGGCATCCCAAGCGTCCGGCGTGCCGATTGCGGTCAGCGGCATACCGGCCGCCGCGGCATAGTCGCCCGGGCCGAACACGAGCGCGGCAACGCGCGCCGAGGCGGCGGCGATCTCGCGCGCGGCGCTCAATCCCGTCGGCGACTCGATTTGCGCCTCGATGGCGATGGGCGTGGCGCGGCCGGCGGCCCGTTCGAGTTGGGTCAGCAACCGGTCGACAAAGGCGATGTCACCCGCATTTTCGACCTTTGGGACGATGATGCGATCGACCAGTTCAGCCGCTGGCTCGACGATCTCGATCAGGTCGCGGTAGCACCACGGCGTATCGAGCGCATTGATCCGGTAGGCGCGCGGTTTGCCGCCCCAATCCAGATCGCGAAAGGCGGCGACGATCGCCGCGCGCGCCGCCACCTTGGCGGCCGGGGCGACCGCATCTTCCAGATCGAGAATCGCCAGATCGGCCTCGGAGGCGGCCGCCTTGGCGACCATGCGCGGATTCGACGCCGGGCAGATCAGAACGCTGCGCTCGGAGCGCTCGCTCACGCGGACGCAGCCGGTGGCGCGAAGGCCGCCAGCAGCGGATCGATGCGGCTGGTCGCCAGCGCCTCCGCCATCAGCATCGCGCTCGCCGGAGCTTCCTTGGCTCCGGTGCGGAAGTGGCCGGTCGCCGCCCACAACCCATCGACGCCGGGCACTGGCCCCATCATCGGCTCGCCAGTGTCGGAACCGGGACGCAACCCGGCCCACGTCTCAACGATTTCGCCGGCCAGCAGCCCCGGACAGATCATCCGCGTCAGGTTCAGCAGCCAGGCGACGCCCTCGCCGGTGACGCGGTGGTCGAACCCAACATCCTCCTCGGTGGCGGCCACCAACGTGCTGCCATCAGGCCGCGGGCGCACGTAGCCATGGTGGCCGCTGATGATACCATGGGGGTGAACGGGGGCGTTCGCGAAGGCGATCAACTGCCCCTTCATCGGCCGTGTCGGCAGCGCCACCCCCAGCGGATCGGCCAGCAGCCGCGTCCAGGCTCCGGTCGCCAGCACCACGCGGTCGGCCAGCAGATCGCCTTCGCTCAACCGCACCCCGACCGCCCGGCCGTTTTCCATCAGAATGGAACCGACCGGAGTTTCCGGTCGAATGACGGCGCCTTGCGCTGCGGCAGCGGCGGCGAGCGCCTCAGTCAGGCGGTGCAGCGAGAGCGAACCGGCGGCGGGGGTGAACCAGGCGGCCACGAGATCACGCGGCAAGGCTGGTTCGCGGCGGCGCGCCTCCTCCGGCGCAACTTCTTCCACCTCGAACCCGAGCGATAATTGAAACGCCGCCCGCTCCGCCTCGACCGCCCCATGTTCGGCATCGACGGCGACCGACCAGCCGCCGGGCCGGTGGTACTCGATGGCGATGCCGGTGCGCGATTCCAGATCGGCAACCCATTCAGGGTAGCGCTTCAGGCTGAGCCGCCCGAGCGCGATTCGCTCCGGTCGCCAGTCGGGTCGATTCGGCAGGGAAATGATGCCGGCCGAGGCCCACGACGCTTCACGCCCGATCGGCCCCCGCTCGACCAACGTGACGCGAACGTCGCGCCGCGTCAACTCCCAGGCGATGCCGCAACCGATCACGCCGCCGCCGACGACGATGACTTCCTGCGCACCGGTCATGCCGCTCCTCCTCGCGCCCGGCCAGCTCGCCGCTTTCAGGACTCATGGATCGGCAGGATACGGAGCGCGCCAGGGGTCGTCAACGACCCTTGACGCAACCGCGCGGGGCCCCGGTGGATCGCGCTCACCCGTTCCCGGCGTCGTCGTGCTTCGCCAGAAACTCGGCTATGCGCGCCGCCGCTCCGTCTCCCGTCCCCACGCAGTCCGCCAGCCCCACGCCATGCAGCGCGTTGCCGGCCAGCGCCAGCCCCGGGTGGTCGGCGAGACGCGTCTCGATCGCCGCCACTCGGCGCAGATGACCCAATTCGTACTGCGGCATCGCCGTCGGCCAGCGGAACACTCGGGTGAAGCGCGGCGGTTTCGCGACGCCAAGCAATGTCCGCAATTCGTCCCGGGCAATTTCGACCAGTCGTTCGTCGCTGGCCTCCAGCACGCCAGTCCGCCCAACACCACCGAACGAGACGCGCAACAGCGCGAACCCTTCCGGAGCGCGGCCGGCCCACTTCGCGGATGACCACGTGCCGGCGTTGATCGGCCGCCGCTCGGCGCGCGGAGCCAAGTAACCGGACCCGACGAGCGGACGCGGCAGCGCGGTGAGCGGGTAGGCCAGCGAAACATTCGCCACCGAGGCGTACGGGATGGTGCCCAGCCCTTTCGCGAGCGCGGGGTCGAGTTCGCTCAGCAACCCGGCCGCGACCGGTGCGGGAGCGGCGCACACCACCGCATCCGCTCGCAGCGCTTCGCCGGAGGCGCGAGAGACGACGAATCCGCTGTGTGGGGTCGCGACGATCGCCTCGACTGTCGCGTTTGTTTCCACGCGCACGCCCGCTGCCTGCAATCGTGCCGCGAGCGATTCGACCAGTTCGCCCAACCCGCCCCGCGGCGCGCGAAACGGCGACGGGCGGGGGCCGGGCGGGGGCGCGGGCGCCGCTTTCCGGGCCGCCAGCGCGCCACGAATCAGCCCACCGCTATCGCGCTCC
>JADLCW010000376.1 GCA_020847015.1 Thermomicrobiales bacterium
AGCAACGCGCGGTCCCGCTCGATGCCGAAGCCAGCACGCACCTTGACGAAGGGGTATCCCTCGGCCAACGCGGCCGCCGTCCCCTGCGCCATATCCTCCGGACCGCCGCCAAAACCAACCGCATAGAGCGGAACGGGGTCCGGATCGGCAGCATCCGGGGCGAGCAACCGATAGAGCGGCAAGCCCGACTTCTTGCCCGCGATATCCCACAGAGCGATCTCGAATGCGCCAATGGCGCCCTGGATCGCCGTAGGGGACCACAACGGCGCCAGTCGCCCCAGCGTGGCATTGAGGTGGTCGATCAGATCGGGGATCGCGTCCTCGTCCTGACCGATCGCCAGCGGGCGCAACCCCTCGCGTACGGTTAGCGCGCGTTCTTCGAGACTCCACAGCGGGAAAGTGACGCTGGCTTCGCCGACGCCCTCGAAGCCGTCATCGGTGCGCACCCGCACCAATCCGACGTTGCGATGCGCCGCGGCTCCCCAAGAGAACTGCGCCGGCTGCGGCAACTCCGAACGCAGTCCCACGAACTCGATGTCGCGGATGGTCATGAAATCCCTCGGCGCCGGTCACGCTCGCTACTGGTCTGACCAGCCTACCACTCGCCCAAGCGGGCGGCAATACGCCGCAAGCGGCCCGAATCGGCCGCCGGCTGGCCGCCATCCGACGCTTGCGCCCAGCCGGACGACCGCCAAGCCGAATCGGTCGGAAGCCAAGCAGGCTCCCGACCGCTCTGGTTCGTCGCTATGCCGGGGTTTCAGACAAGAAACGCCCCGCGATCTACGCCGGCCAGCGCAGTTTCGAAATCACCCGCTTGCCGTAGGCCTCGATGAACGCTTCCTGCGTGCGCGCGACGTTGTGGATATAGATCTCCGTGAAACCGAGATCTATGAAGTGCTGCAGGTAGGCCACGTGCTCGTCGAGGTCCGGGGTCAGCAGCACCCGGTTCTTGTAATTCTCTGGCCGCACCAGCTTGGCCATCGCCTCGAAATCCTCTGGGTCCCGAATATCCGCCTTGGGGAAGGCCATGCCGCCATTTGGCCACTCCCGCACTGCGTTCGCGGTCGCCTCCGCCAACGTCTCCGCGAAGGAGATCTTCACCTGCAGCATCTTCGGCATGGCGTCCGGGTTCTTGCCCGCCTCGCGGGCGCCCTGCGTGAAACGCTCCAGCAGCATCTTCAGCTTTTCGTCGCCGGCTCCAACGGTGATGATGCCATCGGTGAACTTGCCGGTACGGCGGGCCATGATCGGTCCCGAGGTCGCGATGTAGATCGGCGGCGGCGTCGCCGGCAGCGTGTAGAGTTTGGCGCTTTCGAGATTGAAGTATTCGCCGCGGTGCCGAATTTTCTTGCCGGTGAACAGCTTCTGGATAATGTCGATCGACTCCATCAGCCGTTCCAGCCGCACCGGCGCTTCCGGCCAGTACTCGCCGACAATATGCTCGTTGAGCGCCTCGCCGGCCCCCAGTCCGAGATAGAACCGACCCGGGAACATTGCCTCCAGCGTCGCCGCCGCCTGGGCGACGATCGCCGGATGATAGCGGTAGCCGGGCGGCGTCACTCCAGGGCCGAAACGCAGCGCGGTCGTCGCCCCCAGCGCGCCCATCCACGACCAGACGAAGCCGGATTGCCCTTGCGCCGGCACCCACGGATGGAAGTGATCCGACGCCATCACCGAAGTGAATCCGGCTCCCTCCGCCTGCTGACAATATTTCAGCAGGTCCGTCGGGTGGAACTGCTCGAACGACGCCGCGTACCCAACCACTCCCATCGAGTCCTCCCTAACGAAACAAATCCCGCGCGGGATCGAGAATCAGATCCTGCCCTGTCCCGGGCTCGGCCGCGATCGGCGGCGCGTACCCGCGCACCAGCGCCGCCGGACGCGCCGCCAGTTTGTGCATGACCAGTTCCGAAGCGGCAGCCAACTCGTCCGCCACCGCCAGCACCGTCACGTGCAACTCATAACCGGCCGCGTCGTGATGCCCGCGGTAATCGATCAGCGGCGCCAGCCCCGCCACGCCGATGGCGAAATTGACGATGCCGCGCCGCCACGGCCGTCCCCACGAATCGGTGACGATCACCCCGAACGCATCACCCTCCCGCAACCCGAAGCGAGCCATCAACGCCTGCCGCAGACCCGCGGCCGAGGCGTCCGGGCACAGCGGCAGCAAGCAGATCGTTTCGGTATCCACGTTGGAGGCATCGACACCGGCATTGGCGCAGGTGAACCCGTGGGTCGTCTCGGTGACGAGCACGCCGTGGTCCATGCGCACGATGCGGCGGCTCTCCCGCAGCACCACTTCGACTTGACGCGGATCCTTGTCGTGCTGGGCGGCAATCTGCAGTGCGAAAGGAGACGGCTCGACATCGCCCAGTCGAACCAACCGCCCCTCGGCCTTGCTGACCACCTTGTGAGTCACAACCAGCACGTCGCCTGGAAGCAACCCGACACCGGATCGCTCGATCGCTTCTCCCAGCAGAGCCGCCAGGTCATCGCCGGGGTGAATTTCCGGAATGCCGTCCAATCCGACCAGACGCACTTCACGTGTCGTCTCGCTCATCGACGCTCCCCGCAGCC
>JADLCW010000377.1 GCA_020847015.1 Thermomicrobiales bacterium
GCCGTCGGGCGCGCTACCGGGGCGAGCGCAAGAATCTCTTCGACACCCGACGCGCGGCGGTCGTTCACAACCTGCACGTCCTCATGCGGCAGGAGGCGGCCTGATTACTGGACCGGTGTTCTAGCGGCGAGCAGCTGCGAGGGCAATCGCCGTCGTCACGATCGGGAAGATCAGATAGGTCAGCCCGATGTCGAGCAGGTAAGCAGGCAACGACATGGCGAACGGTCCGGCCAGAAAGAGGGGCAGGTCCAGCGCGATGTTGATCGCCAGCCAGAGCAGACCGATTGCGAGGCCGCCACGCGCCGACCGGACGATGCCTTGGCGAACTGCAAGCAGTCCGAACAGCGCCGCGGTCGCCGTCAGGGTGACCGCCATTGCCGTCTCGAATGCTGGATCGCCCGCCTGCTTGAGTGGAAAGACGATAAACGAGACGCCGAGGGGGATGACCCAGCCCAGGACGCCGTAGAGGACAGCCGCGGCGGCCGAGCGCGGGCCGAAGGCTCGGGTGCGCGAAACGGTCTCTTCCATCGCGCCTCCTTTGCCCACGACGATAGGCCGCGCCGGCTTTCTCCGGCAAGAGGAGACCCGGCCCCCGCACGCCCCGGGGCGTGCGGGGAGGGTGCTGGCCGGTCAGCCGAGCGGCAGCAGGGCTTCGCCGGCAGTGAGCAGCTCGTCGAAATCGGACGGCTTGACAGACCAGGCGGTGGCGCGAATTGCGGCGGCCCCCTCGCCGGCGTGGCTGTCGGCGGTGACGAGCATGATCGGGATTGGGTCGGGATACCGCTCTGGCTGCCCCGGTCTATAGTCGCGATGAGCGGCCTTGGGGCGCGGCTTGGTAATTCAAGGTGGGGCACGCGAGGTGAGCTGGGGGCGCTGGCGACGGGCGCTCCGTACGCCTTGGATGCCTAGCCGTGAGAGCGGCGTGTCGGCCGCGCCGGCTGGGATAGGCGGAACGGAGGAGAGCGCCCGGCGCCACCTCGAAAGAAGACGCCGAATCAACGGTATCCGAGGCGGTTTTGCCACGCCTGCCTGGCCCATTCGGGCGTGTTGACACCAGGAGCGACGGAGACTAGGGTAGGGTGGACATCTGGACGCGGTCACCCCCTCACCGGCCGCTTCCCGACAAGGGAAACCGGTCCTGCTGGAGGTTCTAGTCATGGTGAGCCATCCCCGTTGGTTGGTCCTTGCGTTCTTCTCGCTTGTCGGGGCGATCATCCCGCCCGCGGTGATCGCGGCGCCAGCGACGCCCGCCATCGTCCGTCCGGCCGCTCAAGGTCGGCCAGCGGTCGGCGCGTCGCCAATCGCGGCAACGCCTGCCAGCCCGGCTGTCGCCAACGATGGCGCACCGGCGCCGCTTGCTCCTAGCCCGTCGCCGACCTCCACCGTCACCGTGCGCGGGCAGCTGATCGTCGATCCAAACGGGTCATCTGCCGGGCTCGCCGGACTGCGGGTGGAGGCCACCGGGCCGGCCGGTGCGGTGCGATCGGCGATTTCGGGCGAGGGCGGCAGCTTCCAGCTTACCAATCTCGCGGCCGGGCGCAATCGCCTGCGCGTCTTCGACCGAACCGGGCGTCCGCTGGCGCTCGTCGATAACGTTCTCGACCTGACCGGGCGGAATGGAACCATCCAGCGAGACCTGCTCTTGGCGGAATCGCCAGTGAGCGGTGAGCCGTCGCCGCCACCCACCGCCGAGCCAACCCCGCCGCCGGCGGGGCGAGCGCCGATGGCCGGGATCCTCGCCACCGGCCAGATTACCGGTATCGTGACCGCGGCGGACAGCGGCCTGCCGCTCATCAGCGTGAATGTCTGGGCGTACGACGCGACCGGCAACGTCGTTGGTTCCGCAAGCACCAACGCCGCCGGGCAGTACAGCCTGAGCAGCCTGCAGCCGGGACCGTTCCGGATCCAGTTCCGGCCGAATTCCGGGGGCTATCTGCAGGAGTACTACAACAACGTCGCCGACCTCGCGTCGGCTACCCTGGTGAATCTGCCTGACGGCGGGACGGTGGTGAACATCAATGCCGCCCTCGACAAGGGTAGCCGCGTCTTTGGGCGGGTGACCGCCGCCGACGGTGGCGCGGGTCTTGCTGGAGTGCAGATCAGCGTGTCGGGCTCGGGCGCGACCACCGCCTTCGCCACCACCGACGCTTCTGGCAATTACACCACCAATATCGGGCTGCGCAGCGGCAGCTATACCATCCGGTTCACCCCCCCGAGTAGCGGCGCGGCCAGCACCTACATCCCGGAGTACCACCTCAATGCCGCGTCGCAGATGTTCGCGACCCCATTGATCGTCAATTCCCCGACCAACATCACCAACCTCGATGCGGTGCTCGATCGCGGGGCGATCCTGACCGGCACGGTGACCGCCGCCGACGGTGGCGCGCCGCTCAGTCCGGTCTACGTCTCTGTCTTCGATGCGGCTGGGTCGCAGGTAGCAAGCGGAGCTACCACCGCCAGCGGTGTCTTCACGACCTCGCCGGGCATCCGATCCGGCAGCTACCGGATCTTCTACCAGCCTGGCTCCGGCGATGCGGCCGCCTACTTGTCGGAATACCGGAGTGACAAGCCGGACCTCGCCTCGGCCGACCCGTTCGTCATCCCCGGCTCGGGCATCTTTGGCGGCTTCGATGCCGTGCTGACGCGCGGCGGGCTGTTTGGCGGGATGGTGACTGCCGAAGCCGGCGGCACGCCGCTTGCGAATGTCAATGTGGCGGTGTACGACGCGGCCGGCAATCAGGTTGCCTACGCCTACACCGAGGCAAGCGGCGTCTACACGAGCACCGGGGTTGCGCCAGGGAACTATCGGATCCAGTTTTCGCCGGGTGGCGGCTACCTGCAGGAATTCCATCTCAACAAGCCGAATCTGCAAACCGCCGACCCGGTGGCTCTTGCCGGCGTCGGCGTCACCACCGTCAACGCCGCATTGGCGCTTGGCGGCGTCCTGACCGGCACGGTGACCGCCGAGGACGGCGGGGCGCCCCTGCCCGGCGTTCAGATCGCCGTCTACAACCAGACCGGGAACTTTCTCGGCTCGACGAGCACAACGGTGAGCGGTGTCTACACCGTCACCGGCCTCCCCCTTGGCCAGGCCATCGTCCAGTTCAGCCCTGGCGCCAACAGCCTTTCCGCCGGCTACCTCGGCGAGTATTTCAACAATCAGACCGCGTTTAATTCCGCTACGCCGGTGACGATCGTGGTCGGGACGCCGGCGGTCGCCAATGCGGCGCTGGCGCGCGGCAGCCGGATGACCGGCCAAGTGACCGCCGAGGGCAGCGGAGAGCCATTGCCGAACGTCAACGTCCAGGCCTACACCAGTAGCGGCCAGTTCGTCACCAGCGTCCAGACACTGTTCGATGGCTCCTACCGGACGAACGTGATTCCGGGCGGGAGTTATCGGGTGCTGTTTTCGCCGTCGTCTTCCTCGCCGTCGCGGCGCTATCTTGCTGAATACCACCAGGACAAGCCGACGCTCGCTCAGGCTGACCCGGTGACGGTCACCGTGCCGGCAGTCGCGACCGTCGACGCGGCGCTGGCGGCCGGTGGGCAGGTCGCCGGGCGGGTGACCGGAGCGGACAGCGGGGCGGGACTGGCGGGGGTCAACATCTCGGTGCAGACCTCAACCGGCAGTCAGGTCGGTTCGGCATTTACCGACCTCGGCGGCTACTACACCTCGACCGCTGTCGCCGCCGGCAATTATCTCGCCCGCTTCACGCCTTCAAGTGGCGGCGCGGCGCAGGACTATATCGGCGAGTATTTCAACGACAAGCCGACCCTGCCCCTCGCCGACGCGGTGACAGTCAATGCCGGTGCGATCACCGGCGGAGTGAACGCCGCCCTTGCGCGTGGCGGATCGATCAGCGGGCGGGTGACCGCCGCCGACGGCGGCGCCGGCCTCGCGGACGTCTTCGTCGATGCGTACGGCTCCGATGGCTCCTACTTTTCCGGCGGGATGACCAATGGGGCGGGCAACTACACCATCCGCGCTTTGCCACCGGGCAGCTATCGGATTTCCTTCTCGCCATGGTTTTTCGGCCCGGCGCGTCAGTATATCTCGGAGTTCTACAACGACCAGCGGACGCTCGAAACTGCCAATCCGGTCGTGTTGCCGGCGATGGGCGCCGGTCCCGGGATCGACGCGGTGCTTACGCGGGGCGGCGAACTCGGTGGGCGGGTGACCGCCGCCGACACCGGCCTTGGCCTCGACAATATCTACGTCGAGGTGAATCAGGGCGACCAGTTCGCCGGGTCCTCCTACACCGACGCCACCGGTTCCTACACGGTGACCGCGCTCCTGAGCGGCACCTATCAGGTTGCCTTCCTTCCGCCATCGTCGGGGCCGGGGTCCTTCTATGTCTCAGAGTGGTACAGCAATCAGGTGTCCGCGGATGCGGCGAACCCGGTTGTCGTGACCGCGCCAACTGCCGTACCCGGCATCAACGCGGTCCTCGACCGCGGCGGCTTCGTCGGCGGGCGGGTGACCGGCGAGCCGTCCGGCACGAGCGCGCTGGCGGTGGTCCCGCTCGAAAGCGTCTACGTCTACGTCCACAACGTCACCGGCAACTCGGTCTCCTACGCGACCACTAACGCGAGCGGCCACTACACCGCCACCCCGGCGTTGCGCTCCGGGTCCTATAAGGTCGAGTTCTTGCCCAATTCGAGTGGGCCATCCAAGACTTTCATCGGCGAGTACTACAACGACAAAGCCGATTTCTCATCGGCCGATCCGGTCGCGGTCATCTCGCCGGCCATGACCCCGGTCGATGCGGTGTTGATCGAAGGTGGGACGATCACCGGCCGGGTGACCGGGGCAGACACCGGCCTCGGCCTGCAGGGTGTGACGGTCTATGCCTACAACAACGCCGGCAGCAACATCCGCTCGACCACGACCGACGCCAGCGGCGTCTATACGCTGACGGGGATACCGTTGGTCCCGGTTCGAATCCAGTTCTCGCCAAGCAGTGCTCCAGTCCGGCGCTACATCAGCGAGTATTACAACGACAGCCAGGACGGAGCCACGGCGGTGCGCCTCACCGTGGCAAGCGGTGAGACGCGCAGCGGGATCGATGCCGTGCTGGTCACGGGTGGGACGATCACCGGCCGAGTGACCGGGGCAGATAGCGGCCTCGGCCTGCAGGGTGTGACGGTGCAGGTCTACCGAAACGGTAGTTACAGCGCAGGAACGACGACCGACGTCAACGGCGTCTACACCGCGACCGGACTGCTCTCGGGGACGTATGCGGTCTATTTCTATCCATCGAGCGCCTACTTGCCGGAGTACTACAACGACA
>JADLCW010000378.1 GCA_020847015.1 Thermomicrobiales bacterium
CTGTAATCGCCCGCCGCCATCGGGAAGAACCACCCGGCGTAGGCTCCAGGCTGCCCGAAGCGGGCTTGCAGCGTCAGCGGCATCGACTGATCGCCGTAGATCACTTCGGCGTGCAGCGTCTGCTCCAGCCCCTCGACCGGGGCGCCTGCGGCCGCGCCAGCCTCTGTGCCGCTGTCGGGCGTGGTCGCAACCCGTAGCTCGAGTCCATTTTTCTGACCGCTGAAGGCGGGTTCGTCCAGGAAACCGACGACAACCTCATATTTGCCGTCGCCAACGGTTCGCGATTCATGAGCGCCCGCCGCATTCGGCAGCATCAGCACGCCGCCGAGAATCAGACCGCCGATGACGGCCACGCGCAATCCGCGCAACATTTCGCATCGCCTCCAGACCACCTGGCTCGCCGCCGGGGGTCGTGTGGTTCGATCGTCTGTGTAGGGTCACGCCGACTCGAACGCTGCGAGCGCAGCGATGCGGCGTCAGATGTGGAGAGTGCGCACGATTTGCGGCGGGGGCGGTTCGGGGGCGGGCCGCGCCCGATCGCCCAGGGAATCGAAGACGCTGCCGACCAGCAGCCCGGCCGCATCCCCCGGCTGAGGCGTCGCCGGGGTGGAAAGCAGCGCAGGAGCCGGGGAGGAGACGGGCGCGGTCATCGGCGAGAGACGCGGGTCGTCCGGGTCCGCCGGAGCCGCGGCGGGTGGTCGCGCGGCGTCGGCTCCGCCCGCCATGGGGGCGCCCATCCCCGGCATGTCTGCCGCCGGCGCGACGGCGTCGGCGTGAACGCGACTGCCCGCTTCCTCGGCGAGCGCCGCGACCGCGACCGGGTTCTGAAACAGCGAGTGGGGACCGGCCGCCAAGTGGCACTCGACGGGCGCGGCGAGCAACCCCAGCGCGAGCGCGAGCGGAATCAGCCAGCGAACGAGCATAATTCGCCCGGCGCGGGTCCGCGCGCCCCGCGCGTCGCCGCCCCGATCGTCACGTCCGCCATGGCGCGGAGCGGCGTCATCAGTCGGCCGTATCGGCGGCGAAGACGATATCGCGCACTCGCAGCCGGCCAACATCCAGCTCGCCGATCTCCAGCCGCTCGATGCGGCCTTCCTGCATCGTCATCTTGCGAACCGCCAGTCGACCGATGGCGACCGCGCCAAAGGCGACGGCTCCGGTGGCGAGCGCGCCGATCGCCAAGGCGCCGACGGCGCGCGGTCCTTCGCCACGCGGAGCCAATTGGTGGTCGCGCGCATCCTCCGGATGCGGGACGCCGTCGTTTCGATCCATCCTCGATCCTCCCTGCGATCCCGGGTCGCCGCTCACGCGTCGCTGCGCCCGTCGCTACTGAAGACAGCCGCGACGTAGGCGGCGATATCGGCGCGCTCCTCCGTGCCATCCAGCAACATGGACTCCATCACCTCGACGCTCTCGGGATGGATGTCGTCCAACGCGCGGACGACGGGGCGCGCGGTGCGGGCCGGCGTGGGGTCGGTGACGAAGGCGAACATGTCGTCGATCAGCCGCTCGCGGTCGATCGTCAGGTGAAACCAGGGATTGGGAGTCACAATGGACGCCTCCTGCGCGGGTGGTCGGAAGCCGCCGCGAGCGAGCGCAGCGCCTGCCGCGCCTGTCGCTGGCGCTCCACCTCCGCGCGATCTACGAAGAGCCAGACGAGCGCCATGCCGACGAGAAACCCGCCAACATGGGCGAAGAACGCGACGCCCCCGTTTTGTTGCGATCCAGAGAAGGAGACGACCCCGAGCACCAGTTGCAGCAGGAACCACAGCCCGAGCTGCACCCAGGCCGGGATCATGATGACGGTGAAGAAGATGCCGAGGAAAATCAGCGAGCGCACGCGCCCCTGTGGGAAGAGCAGGATGTAGGCGCCCAGCACCCCGGAGATCGCCCCGCTGGCGCCCACCAGCGGAATCGTGCTGGCCGAGCTGACCGCGATCTGAGCGGCGGCGGCGGCGATGCCGCACAGCAGGTAGAAGATCAGGTAGCGCAGATGCCCCATGGCGTCCTCGACGTTGTCGCCGAAGACATAGAGAAACACCATGTTGCCGATCAGATGCGCCCAGCCGCTGTGGACGAACAGCGAGGTGAGCACCGACCACAGGTGCTGCCCATGAACGATCCCTGCCGGCTGCGCGCCAAAGGTCGCGAAGAACGCTTCGGCGGCGGACGGCGAGAGCGTCAGCTCGAAAAGGAACACGATGGTGTTGGCCGCGATCAGTGCGTAGTTGACGATTGGCGCGGCGCGGCGGCCGACATTCTCGTCTCCGATCGGGATCACGGCGCGTCTCCCCGCCGCCCGGACGGCGGGTCAATCTCGCTTGCCGCCCAGCAGATCGGCCAGCATGCCGCCGACCCCGTCCAGCAGCTTCTCGCGCGTTTGCGAGCCGGAATCGGGCGCGAAGAGCACACCGACCAGCAGCCCGATGGTGAAGAATTTCAATCCGACTCGTGTGCGCTCGATCATCCGTCCGTCTCCCCGGGGGCGCCGGTGGCGCCCGCCGTTGGCTCCGTCGCGAGGAGTTCCGTCGCCGGATTCGCAGGACGCGCGCCATCCGCGGTCGGCGGCGGCTCAAAGGCCGGCGGCCAGGCCGCGGCGAGCGCGGCGGCGTCGGGCGCCGGGTCGAGACCGAGCCACTGGCGGGCGGCGACCTCGAAATCAGCGGCGGCGATGACGAGTTGATCGGCGGCGCGCTCCATCTGCAGCGCCAGTTCGGAGCGCGCTTCCCGGCCTGGGACGCTGGCGTTCAGCAACCCCCAGACGGCGCCGGCCACTCCGCCAGCGATCGCCCCAACGACAAAAGCGGTTTCATGCCGTTCCCGCGCCACCCGATCCTCCTCACCCGCCGCGCGCTACACCCGCCAGAGTTGTACCAGCCCCCCGGCAAGAACGGTAGCCGCCGCCGATCTTGCCGACCGTCTGCCCGCCGGATTGCGGCGGGACGCCCTCGCGGCGCGCCGCTCAGGCCGGCAGCGGCGGCTTGATCTGGCCGCGCACGCCATGCAGACGGAACCCGAGCACGATCAGCGTGATGCCATAGAGGATGGCGTAGATGCCGATCAACCAGACCACGCTGAGGGCGCCGGCTCCGGGAAAGGCGAACAGCAGGATGCCGAAGACGATCGACAGCGCCCCGCCGATCCCCAGCATCCACTCGTTTTCCATCTCCCGGCGCAACCGGATGGCGGCAACGATCTCGAGCACACCGGTGACGATGGCCCAAGCGGCGATGAGATAGAGCAACGCGAAGGCGGTGACGCCTGGCAAGGCGAAGGTCAGGATGCCGACGATGACGCCAGCGATGCCGACCAGCAATTCGGCCCACCAGCGCTGGTTCTCACCGTGCGAGGCGATGCCGGCGATGATGGCGAACACGCCGTTGACGAGCGCATAGGC
>JADLCW010000379.1 GCA_020847015.1 Thermomicrobiales bacterium
CCTGATGCCGTGCGCGGTGCGGTTCCGCCGGAGGAGCATCCGCGCGATGACGGCGCATTGAGGAGAGCCCCGCTCGCTTCCGGGCGCGAAAACTTCTCGGTGGTTACGATTCGCGCATCGTGCCGTCTGCCGCAAGGCGCGGGCTCGCGACGCGTGTTCTTGTCGTTATGCCCGGCGAGAAAGCTGGTCCACCTCCCGCAGCAGTGTTGGAAGTCGGTGGCTTCCGTGCATCTCGCGAATATGCCGGGCGGCGGCTTCCGTAGTCATGCCGACTGCCGTCACGTAGAGCGGACGGGCGCTCCGATCCCGCCGCACTTCCACCGCCGGAGTGTTATGAAACGTAGTCTTCGCTACGCCGATGACGGCGGCGCGCTCGTCCAGCGCTTCGTAGAGATGCGCGCCGAGGCCAGGCCGTTGCTCCCGGCCTAGCCATACGTAGCCATCCACGATCACGACGTCAACTTCCGTGATGACCTGGCGAAGCGTCGCCAGCAGGGGAGGCAGTTCGCGCCGGTAGAACTGCCCGGGGATATATGGAGCGACCGGGGATGTCCGCTCGACCAAGGATCGGAGCGGACGGTCCGCCTGCCACCGCGCGAATAGCAGGCACGCGGAAACCGCCTCGCCCGCCCGGTAGGACACGTCCACGCAAGCTTTCAGGTGCTGAGCGCGAGGCTCCGTGGCATCGTCATGGTCAGTCTCGGAATCTGGCGCGATCGGTCGGTCGCATGGCGCTGGAAGCGCGTGCAAGCGCGGCAAGAGCGCCTCCTCTCAATAGCGAAACGATGCACTCGGATCGGCCCGGCGCGCGCAAGAACTGCCTCGTGGAAGCGGTTGCGGCGCGCAGCCATGCGAGCGGGCACGGCGTGCGAACAGATTCGCAATCGGCAGACCAGCGCCAAATGGTTAGCGCAGACCCGGATCGAGCGGCTCGACTACGGCTCCGGAAGCAAAGGCGCATACGTGCAGGAGACCGGTGCGATCGGCCATGCCGTGATCCCGGTAGTATCCGTCGCGCAGGCGGCACTCGAGCGCAGGGACACGGGAACGCGGCAGCAGGATAAGCACCGAACCACCCTCGCCGCCGCCCATCATCCGCGCGCCAAGCACGCCGTCGACTTCCAGCGCCTCGCTGGCGAGCGCCTCCACTCGTGGATGGCTGATGGCGTAGTCGGTTGCCGACGAGCGGCCGGAAGCGATCATCAGCCGACCGAACTCGGTCCAGTCGCCGGCGCGCAGCGCCGCTTCGCCGCGTTCGACGCGTGCCGTCTCGCGCACGATGTGGCGCACTCGCGCCAGCAACGGTTCGGGCAGCGGATCGGGGCCACTGGCGAGGCGAGCCAGATCGCTTGGCGTGAGCGCGGCCAGATTGGGAATATCACGTCCCAGCACGCGCCGCGTGTGTTCCAGCGCCGCCCGGGCCTCTTCTACGCGGCACGGGTAGGACGAGGCGCCGAGCGAGCGCACGACCCCGGAATCGGCGACGACGAAGACGAGATCACCCAGATCAGGCGATAGGCGCCGTACCGAGAGCGTCGCGGCGTCGAACCGGATCACCCCGCCAGCGACCGAAGCCGACTGATCCATCGTGCCGCAGGGCGAACCGGCGCGATTTTCCGCCTCCTGCGCCATTAGCACCAGCTCGCGGTCCGGTGGTCGGGGTTTGACCAGCGCCAGCGCCAGGGCCACGCAAAGCGCGGCAGATGAACTAAGTCCTACTCCGAGCGGCACATCGCCGGCCGCGGCGATGGCCGTTGGCGTCCGCAGCGTCACATCGGATCGCCCTTCGGTTGCCGCGATCGAACCTCGCAGATAGTCGAACGTGCCCGGTGCGCCCTCCGGGTTGCGCCACTCGCGCAGCGCGGGCGGGTCGAGCCGGACCATATTGTCGACTGGAATATCGGCGGCGACCATCGCGACGCCCCCGGCGACAAGCGGGGACGAATTGGCAAGGGCGACGACCCAGCGGTCGATGGCAGCGCACAGCACCGGCCCGCCGTTGTAGTCGAGGTGGTTGCCGAGCAACTCGATGCGACCGGGAGCCATGGCGCGGCGGTCAGGGCGCCATCCCGCGCCAAACGCGGCCCTTCCGGCTGCAATCGCTCGCCGCTCCGCTGCCGTCCGCAGCGCCTTCGCCATCGAGCCTCCCTCGTCAGTTCGCCGCTCGCGGCCGCCTATCGGCGCATCTGGACAACCTTGAAGGCCTCGCCAAGTTCAAAATCGCATCCCTCGGCGACTTCGCGGGCGCGCTCCCGCATCCGCTCGTCCAGCCCCTCGGCATCGCCGATTTGACTCTTGTGCGCCATTAAGGCGTCGATTTTCCGGTCGAAGGTGTCGGTGATGTCGATTACCTTGTCGGGGCGTTCGGCTCCGAAGTACCAGATCTCGGCGGTCTTGTGCGGCTCCAGCCCTTCACGCAACTGGCCGGGAAAGTAGAGCGGATCGCGGGCGGTCGGGTAGACGGCGTCGGTGGTGACCAGCCCCACGGCGCGGTGATCGGCATGCAGCGCATAGGGGCGAAACGGATCGTGGGTGACGATCACGTCTGGTTTGTGCGCGCGGATCATGCGCACGATCTTTTCGCGCAAATTCAGATCGGGCGTCAGCTCGCCGTCGGTGCAGCGCAGGAAGACGACCTCCTGCACGCCAAGGCGCCGGGCGGCTTCGCGCAGTTCTGATTCACGGGTGGCGGCCACCTGATTTGAATTGGCGTCGGGGTTGGGACTGCCCTTGCCGCCGGAGGTGACCTGAACGATGGTGACCTGTTTGCCAGCGGCGGTGAGGCGAGCGACCGTGCCGGCGGCTCCGAATTCGCTGTCGTCGGGATGCGCGACAACGATCATGTAGCGCTGAAAATCGTTGGAGAACGGTTCGGGCGTCATAGTTCCCTCGTACGCGCCTGCATCCGGCAGCTCCGCTCGGCGAAGCCACCGGCCCATGGAATGCCATCGCTCATTATCGCAGCGGATCGGACGCTGCGGCGTCTCGACATCCGGATGCTCGGCTCCGAAGCACCAGATCTCGGTGGTTTTGTGCGGGGCCAGCCCCTCGCGCAGGTGCTCGGGGAAGTAGAGCGGGTTGTGGGCTGCCGGGTGAACGGCGTCGCTGGCGGCCAGCCCCACGGCGCGGTGGCCGTGGCCGAGCGCGTAGGGGCGAACCGGATCGTGCGTGATGACGACATCAGGCTGGTGAAGTTGGATCAACTCCATCAGCTTCTCGCGCAACCCCAGATCGGGTTTCACCTCGCCATCGGGGTAGCGCAGAAACACGACTTCTCGCACGCCAAGACGGCGCGCCGCCTCGCGCAGTTCCCCCTCGCGAACAGCGGCGACCCGGTGCGGGTTGGCGTCGGGATAGGGGATGCTCTGGGCCCCGGAGGTGACCTGAACGATGGTGACCTGTTTGCCAGCGGCGGTGAGGCGAGCGACCGTGCCGGCGGCTCCGAATTCGCTGTCGTCGGGATGAGCGACGACGATCATGTAGCGCTGATAATCGTTGGAGAACGGTTCCGGCCTCATAGTTCCCTCGCGCGTTGGCGCGACGGTTTCGTCTGACGAAGCCGTCGGCTCGCGGATCTCTGGCGCGCATTATCGCAGGGGATCGGTCGCGGTCGCGCCTCAGTCGATCGCGTCGTTCTCGCTGGCGACCGTCAGGCGTGATTGCAGCGCCTGCGCCAGATCCGCCAGCGGGACTTCGACCTGCTCGCCGCCGTGCAGATCTTTCAGCGCGGCCCGATCGGTTTCGACCTCGTTCTCGCCAATGATGACGGCGTAGGGGATGCCCTTGCGCCCGGCTTGTTTCAATTGGTCGCCGATGGACCGATTCGGCTGCAGCGAGAGATCGACGCGCAACCCCGCGGCGCGCAGATCGCGGGCGATGCGCGCCGCGGCGCCGATCGTGGCCGGGAAGGCCGCCACGCTGACTTGCGCCACGCTGCCGGGAACCGGCATCAACCCGTGCTCGCGCACGACCTCGATGATGCGCTCCAACCCCAGAGACATGCCGGTGGCGGGAATCGATCGCCCAGCAAATGTGCCCACCAGCGCGTCGTAGCGCCCGGCGCCGGCCACGGAGCCGACCTTGGGCCGGGTGACGGTCGCTTCGTAGACCGGACCGGTGTAGTAATCGAGTCCGCGCGCCAGGGTCAGATCGAGCGCGTAGCGATCGGCTGGCACGCCGAAGTCGGGCAGCAGAGAGAACAGTTCGGCGAGATCGTCGATGCTTCCTCCAGCCCCGGGAACATCCCGCAGCGCCTGCCGCAGCTCGGTCAGCAGCACCTCGGGCGGTCCGACAGCAGTGACCATCGCCAGCAACCGGGCGGCGGCAGCCTCGGAAACGCCAGCCGCGACCAGTTCGCGCTGGACGCCTTCCTTGCCGATTTTGTCCAGCTTGTCGATCGACCGATAGATGACGCCGGCCAGTTCTTCGGGAACCCCGGCGGCGCGACCGAGACTTTCCAGCAGCCGACGGTGACTGATCCGGATCGTGAATTCCGGCAGCCCCACGGCGGTCAGCGCCTCGGCCATGATGGAAACGATCTCGGCGTCGGCCAGCATCGAGGCAGAGCCGGCGATATCGGCGTCGCACTGCCAGAACTCGCGAAACCGGCCGCGCTGGGGGTTGTCGGCGCGCCAGACAGGAGCGATGTGGTAGCGCTTGAAGGGCATCGACAACTCGTTCTGATGCATCGCCACCACGCGAGCCAGCGGCACGGTCAGATCGTAGCGCAACCCGACCGGGCGGCCGCCGTGATCCTCGAAGCGGTACATCAGCTTCTCGTTCTCACCGGCGGCGCCGGTGAGAACATCGAGATATTCGATAGCCGGAGTGTCGAGCGGTTCGAATCCATGGCGTTCGAAGATCTCGCGGAAGATGGCGATGATCTGCCCGCGCAGGATCATTTGCTCCGGGAGGTAGTCTCGGAACCCCTTCAGCACCCGCGCCTTGCGCTCCGTTCCGCTCGCCACGATCCGCCGTCTCCTCGCGCGTTCGCCATTCGTCGCCCGATGCTAGACGAGCCGAAGGTCGGCCAACAAGGATGCGCCCGGAATCACTTGGAGATTTCGTACACGAGATGGCTCAACTCGGGCAACACCAATTTGGTCATGGCGAGACGCACGGCGTTGGTGGAACCGGGCATGGCGACTACCAATGTGCCCGCGTAGACCCCGGCGACGGCGCGCGAGAGCATCGCCGCCGAACCGACTTCGTTGTAGGAGAGCATGCGGAACAACTCGCCGAATCCGTCGATGCGCTTGTCAAGCAACGCGGCGATGGCGTCATAGGTCGTGTCGCGCGCGGAGATGCCGGTGCCGCCATTGGAGAGAATGGCCTGCACATCGCCGCGTTCGGCCCAGACACGCAATAGCGCAGCGATCCGCTCCCGGTCGTCGGGAACAATCTCGTAGGCGACGACCGAGTGTCCCTCCATGTCGAGCAGATCGCGGATCAGACGACCGTTGGCGTCCGTCTCGGGGGTGCGGGTGTCGCTGATGGTGAGTAGCGCGCAGCCCACGATATCGGGCGCCGCCTGCCGATGGGCATCGACACTCTGGGAGTCAGCTGGAAGCGATTCGGACATAGCGGAGCCTCGTACGTGAAGCGGCGCGACCCGATTGGAGTGGGGCCGCGCCGGGGATGGACAATCAATATTCGGCTCAGGAGACCGGTGTTGCCGCTTCGCCCGCCGGTTCACCGCCCATGTCGCCCGCCATGCCTGCCTCATCCGACGGGGCGGCATGGGTCAGAAATACGGTGACGGTGGTTCGATCGCCCTGGCTGAGGAGCCAGCCGACGCCGGAATAGTCAGAACCGTTCAATTCGCCCAACCCGATGAAAAGGTTGCCCTGCGCGTCCGGGACGCCGCTGATGTTGCCGCAGGCGACGGACACGGCGAGATCAGTGGGGCTATGAACGTCGATTGCGTGGCCACTGGCGAGAAGATCCGCCAGCGATGTTTCCACGACGGTCGTGGCGACCGCCACCGGAATCACCGCGCCAGGGGCGCTGGCGTCAGGCGCGGCTGCATCAGCGCCGCCTTCGGCGGCGGTGAATGCGAGATCGGATAGCGACTCCAGTGGACCCGGGTCGAGAGCGCCGCAAGTTCCCGCATAAATCTGATTCCGGAAGGCAGATCCCATCTCGGCCGTGCCGACCGGAGTGGCCTCCTGAGCTAGCGTCGCCTGGAACCCAACGGTCCCGAAGACCAGCGCGCTCGCCAGCGTTGCAATCGTGAACGCGCGGCCGCCTAACGCTCCCATGTCCACACCTCCCGTTGGTCGCGCAGATTGTCGGGATTGGCAAACCAGCGCCGAAACGGCGCGCCATCCGAACCAATCGGCAGTCTAGCACGGGCGCTGGCGTATTCCGCCG
>JADLCW010000380.1 GCA_020847015.1 Thermomicrobiales bacterium
ACACGCTGGGCGTCGGCTCCGACGATCTGCGCGCGCTGGTGTCCGGCTCGCTCGATCTGCGAGATCCGGCCGAAGCGGCCAAACGCCTGGCCGCCCTCGTGGAATCGGGCGACGTTGTGCTCACGCTCGGCGCCGGCAGCGTGACTGATGTCGGCCCACAACTGTTGCGGCGTCTGGAAACCGACGCTCCGGCACCCGCGCGCCCGCCTCGTGCCGCGGCCCGCGCGCCTCGGACCAAACCCGAAGGGATCGAGATTCCGGGGCGGCCGGGACTGAAGGCGCTGCGTGATTCGCCCATGCGGTTGCACACCACCTGGCGCATCGGTGGCCCGGCCGATTTTCTCGTGCGTGCCCCGACCCCGGATGACGTCCTGGCCGCCGTTCAGTGGGGGCGCGATCGGGGATTGCCGATCACGACCATCGGCGGCGGCGCCAATCTGCTGGCCGGCGATGGCGGCATCCGGGGGCTTGTCATCCTGATTCGCACGCCGGGCGAGAAGGCCGAGCACTTGGCCGAAGCCGAAGATCTGGGAGATGTGGTCCGGCTGCGGCTCGCAGCGCAGGCTCCCCTTTCCTGGTCAGGTCGCTACACCGCCGAGCGCGGTTGGGCCGGTCTCGATTGGGGCGTCGGACTACCGGGGACCATCGGTGGGGCCACCGTCAACAACGCCGGCGCGCACGGGGTGGAACAAAAAGATCATCTGGCATCCGTCACCCTGTTGGATCTGGAGACGGGCGGCATAGTCGAGCAGCCGGGAAGCTGGATGGAGGCGGCGTATCGCCACACCGTCATCAAGGCCGCGCCCCGGCCTCGTCGCTGGGTGGTGTTGGCGGCGACGCTGGAGTTGCCCAAGGGGGACCCGGCTGAATTGGTTCGCCTGGCCGAGGAGCATGCCGAATTCCGCAAGCGCACGCAGCCGACCGGAGCCTGCGCGGGATCGACATTCGCCAACCCGCCCGGCGACTTCGCCGGCCGGCTGCTGGAAGCATGCGGCATGAAAGGGTTTCAGGTCGGCGGCGTTGGGTTCAGCCCGAAGCACGCCAACTGGGTCGTCAACGACGGCAGCGCCACGGCGGCCGACGTCCGCGCCCTGCTGGCCGAGGCCAAATCACGCGTGCGTGAGCGATTCGGCATCGAGCTGCGGCAGGAAGTGGAAGATCTGGGCGAACCAGACGATCGCTCGAACGGAGGCTGATTGGCATATGAGCGCGACCGGCGGCAATGGCAGGCAGGGACGAGTGCGGATCGCCGTCCTCTTCGGTGGGCAATCGGGCGAGCATGATGTTTCCCTGCGCTCGGCCCAGACGGTGATGGGGGCGCTCGATCCCGCCCGCTACGAGGTCGTGCCGGTCGGCATCACGCGCGAGGGGCGCTGGCTGACTGGCGGCGATCCGCTCGCGCAATTGACGGCGGCTTCCCCGCTCTTCGCCCTGGCTGGCGACGCGCCAGAGCCGGCAGCGTTCACGCGGTCGGCGGCGACCGGTCCTGGCGCGCTGCCGGCCGGTCTCTCGGCGGATATCGACGTCGTGTTTCCGGCGTTGCATGGTCCGCTGGGCGAAGATGGCGCGGTGCAGGGTTTGCTGGAGTTGGCCGGGCTGCCCTACGTCGGCTCGGGCGTGCTCGGTTCGGCGGTCGCCATGGACAAAGCGATCGCCAAGACCATTCTGGCGCAGGCCGGTTTGCCGCAGGCGCGCTGGCGGCTGGTGCCGCGCAAAGAGTGGGAACGCGCGCCGGACGAGATCGCCGCCGGCATCGGCGAAACGATCGGGTTTCCCTGCTTTGTGAAACCGGCGAACATGGGATCCAGCGTCGGTGTCGGCAAGGCGACCGATCTCGCCACGTTGGCTGCGGCCATGAACGCTGCCGCTCGCCATGACCGCCGCATCGTCGTGGAAGAGGGCGTCGATGCCCGCGAGCTGGAACTCTCCGTCCTCGGCAACGACGAGCCGATCGCCTCGGTGGCTGGCGAGATCGTGCCTTGCAACGACTTTTACGATTATGCCGCCAAATACATCGACGAAGGATCGCGCCTGATCGTTCCGGCCGCGGTGGATGGGTCCACCATGACCCAGTTGCAGGAACTGGCGATCGACGCTTTTCGCGCGCTGGATCTGGCCGGGATGGCCCGGGTCGACTTCTTTCTCGATCGCCGCGCCGATCGTCTCCTGATCAACGAGGTCAACACCATTCCCGGATTCACCTCCATCAGCATGTACCCGAAGCTGTGGGAGGCCAGTGGGGTGCCGTTGCCGGAGTTGGTCGATCGCCTCATTCAACTGGCGTTGGAGCGCCACGGCGACACGCGGCGCGCCTGATTCGCCCCGTCCCGAACGCGCGGCTCTTCCACGCGAAGACCATGCCCGCTGCCGAGAGACGCGGGCATGGCTGGTATACTGCTGGCTGGGCAACGGCGCGGGTGAGGTGCGGCCGTCTCACTTCGCGTGGGTCGGGTTCGCCGCGGATTGTCGCGGCGGCGCTTGGGGCAGCGACGAATCTTCGCGCCGGACGGCGAACGCGCAGCGCATGACGACGGCCGCCGGCGTCCCGCATCCCCGCCGCCCGCTACCGTTCGCAGGCTGTCCGCGCGCGTGGCGCGCCGGCGTCAACGCTATCATCGGGGGATGGGGAACCAACATGCAATCCCACGCCCAGGGGCCAGTTCGCGGCCAACGACGCCCGACCCAGCCGGGACCGGGCGACCGCGCAGGATACGACCCGCACGAAGCCGAAGCGCCGCATACGCCTGCGCCAGCGGCGCGCCGCGAAGCCGCCCCTGCCCAGCGACGTGACGACG
Source organism: Thermomicrobiales bacterium (assembly GCA_020847015.1). Lineage (GTDB taxonomy): Bacteria > Chloroflexota > Chloroflexia > Thermomicrobiales > UBA6265 > CADCWF01. Next base: position 2,796 of record JADLCW010000380.1, read on the forward strand.
CCGGACAGCCCTATCCCAGCACCTACGCCCACATCAAGGTGATTGGCGTCGGCGGCGGCGGCGGCAACGCCATTAACCGCATGATCGCCGCCGGGGTGGACGGCATCGAGTTCATCGCGGTCAACACTGACGCGCAGGCGCTGCTCACGAGCGAAGCTCCTATTTCGGTGCGCATCGGCGACAAGCTGACCAAGGGGTTGGGAGCCGGCGGCCGCCCGGAAACCGGCGAACGCGCCGCCGAGGAAAGCACCGATACGCTGGCCGAACTGGTGCGCGGAGCCGACATGGTGTTCATCGCCGCCGGCATGGGCGGCGGCACCGGTACTGGCGCCTCGCCCATCATCGCCAAACTCGCCAAATCGGCCGGAGCGCTCACCGTCGGTGTCGTCACCAAGCCCTTCGCCTTTGAAGGGGCGAAGCGTCGCCGCGCCGCCGAGGAGGGCATCGACCGCCTGCGGGAGACGGTCGATGCGCTGATCACCATCCCCAACGAACGCCTGCTGCAAATGGTCGACCCCAAAACCACGATCACCGAGGCGTTCAAGATCGCCGACGATGTGTTGCGGCAGGGCATCGGCGGCATCTCCGATCTGATCACCAAGCCGGGCGTCATCAATCTCGATTTCGCCGACGTGAAAACGATCATGCGCGATGCCGGATCGGCGCTGATGGCCATCGGCTACGGATCCGGGGAAGCCCGCTGCATCGATGCCGCCAAGGAGGCGATTGAAAGCCCGCTTCTGGAGATGAACATCGAAGGCGCCACCGGCGTGCTCTACAACATCACCGGCGGCTCCAATCTGACGCTGATGGAAACCAGCGAGGCGGCCGAAATCATCCGCGCCGCCGTCGATGAGGACGCCGAGATCATCTACGGCACCTCCATCGACCCCGCGCTGGGGGATGCGGTCACCATTACGCTCATCGCTACTGGGTTCGATGGCGGACACGCGTACGATCAGCCTGTCATTCGTCGCCAGAGCGTGCGCGAGCGCGAGCACGAACCGCGCCCGGTGCGCCAGATGACGACGCCGCCGCAGAATCGCGCCAGCGCCAGCCAGCCCATCTTTCCCGAGGACGAGTGGGTGGCCGAGTCGTCGATCATCAAGTTTCTGCGCGAACGCTAAGAGGGTCCGGTGAACGACGGAGGCATCCGCGCCAGCACATGAGATGTCCCTACTGCCGCGCCGGCGATTCCCGCGTGGT
>JADLCW010000381.1 GCA_020847015.1 Thermomicrobiales bacterium
ACCTGGCAACGATGGGATCGCGCAGCGCGCCGCGTATCGATACCCCTGAGACCGTCCGATCCGCGCGGCGCGCACGCGCAGACCCGCTCCTGGCAGCCGTGACTGCGGCGCCACCGATCGCGACTGCCTGCCGCGGTGGCGATACGGCAGACGTTGTTGCTCTTGGCCTCGGGACCGACAGGCGAAGCAGGCGCCTAACGCCTCCGCCCGGCCACGCCCAACGCGCTCGCGAGCAACGCCAGCCCGCTGCGCCAGGAATCGCGTGCGCTGCCTCCCGCCGCCCGCGCGCCGCCGCAACTCGGCGATGTATCTCTTCGGAGCGTCGCGCATCCACGTGCTCTCCCTTCTCGGATCGCTCAATGGTGCGATCCGCCACCCGACGCAGATTTCCTGTCACGTGCCTTGGGCGCAGCAAATCAGCGGGAGCCGCGGCGCCGAGCGTTTCGGCGAATCCCACGCGCTCTAGCATGCCGCTCCGCGGGTCCGCTTGAATGCGCCGAAAAGGGGCAAAGAAGGAGTATTCCCCTACGATCGACATCAGCGGATCGTCTGCACGGATGCATGAACGCGATGTATGTTGCATCGATGCCGGAAGCGGTGAAATACTTGCGCTGGAGGGGATGCGCGTCGGAGAGCGGACCATGGACGCTTCGTATTCACCCGCGTCGCCGCTCCGCCGCGCGAAATTGCGCCGGCCGCGCATCGTCGATCATGCGATCGAGCGGCCGCGACTGCTGGCGCGTCTCGGTTCCCCCCAGCCGGCGCCGCTCACGCTCATCACCGCTCCGGCCGGGTTCGGCAAGACGACGCTGATCGCCCAGTGGTTGGCGGCCAGCGATGGAGCCGCCGGTTGGGTGACGCTCGATCCGGGCGATGCCGACGTGGAGCGGTTGGCCGCCTACATGCTGGCGGCGCTGGGGCCAACAACCGATCCCACGTCCATCGCGGAACTCTTTCCGCCGACCCGTCCGCTTCCCGCCGCGGAGATCGGAGCCGCGCTCGCGGAATGCCTGCTCGACCTCGCCAACGATGTGGTGTTGGTGCTCGACGACTGCCAGCACATCGCCACCGCCGATGTCGCCGCTTTCCTCGAACGCTTCCTGGCGCTGGCGCCTCCGACGCTCCATCTGGCGCTCATTTCCCGCATCGACCTCCCGCTGGCAGTCGGGCGATTGCGAGCGCAGGGACTGGTCCGTGAACTGCGCGCCGCCGATCTCCGCTTTACCGCCGTCGAAGCCCAGGCGCTGGCGGCAGCGTTTGCCCCGGAGTACGACGACCCAGCGATCGCGGCATCGATTCAGGCGCAGACCGAAGGGTGGCCGGCTGGGCTGCGGCTGGCGGCGCAGGCGCTCGGCTCCCTCAGCGATCCGGAGCGCCTGGCCGCGCTCGACGGCCGGCGCCACATCGCCCAATTTCTGGTCGAAGAAGTACTGGCTGCCCAACGTCCCGCGGTTCAGGATCTCCTGCTGCGGGCGAGCATCGTCGAACGGCCAACCGGGCCGCTCCTCGACGCCCTGCTGGATGAGCCGGCGCCCGGCGGCAGCGCGGCGCTGCTCGAGCAGTTGGCCGCGTCCGATCTCTTCCTCGCTCCGATCGGGGGCGAACTTGACGCGTACCGCTTTCACCCCTTGTTCCGCGATCTCCTGCTCCACCAACTCGCGCGCCGCTTCCCGCGTGGCCAGGTCATCGATTTGCATCGGCGCGCGGCCGCCTGGTACGCCGCCCGGAACGAGATCGATGACGCACTCGCGCAATTGCTGGCGGCGGACGATCTGACCGGCGCGGCCAAGCTGGTGGAGCGGCGCTACCACCACGCGCTCGATAGCGAAGACTGGCCGGCGCTCGCCCGCTGGCTGCAACCGTTGCCGGAGAAGATGGTCCACGCGTATCCCCACCTGCTGCTGGCGCGGAGTTGGGTCGCCCACCTCAGCGGTCGGGCGCAGCCGTTGCGCGGTCTGCTGGAGGAGGCGACCGCCCTGCTGGAGCGCGGCGATCTCGACCCCGCGCTTGCGGAGGCCGCGCAGGGTGAAATCGATGTCCTCTCACTCAGCACGCTGCTGCCAATCGAGCAGCATCCGACCGACGCCCTGCGCCGCGCGACACGGTCGACGATCCGCGTGCCGGCCGCGCGTCGGTTCCCCTATGGTCTGGCGCACGGTCAGCAAGGCCTGGCGCTGGCGGCGTTAGGGCGGCAGGCGGAAGGCGTGCGCCGCCTGACCCGTCTCGCCGAACAGAACGAAGAGCGCATCGACGCTGGCTCCATCCGCCCGCTGCTGGGGCTCATCTTCATCCACCGCCAGACGGGAAATTTTGCCGAGTGCGTAAGAGTTGCCCGGCACACCCTGAGATTGACCGAACGAGCCGGATTGCCGGTCACCGCCGGTTGGGCGCACCTCTTTCTTGGCTGGCTCGCCTATGAGCGCGGCGATCTGGATGCGGCGGCAGCGCATTTTGGGGCGATCGTCGCCGACTATCGCCGCGTGCATTTATCCTGCACGCGAGAGGCGCTGTTCGGATTGGCGCTCACGCAAGAGGCGCGCGGCCACGCGCTTGCGGCCGACGACACCGTGCAGCGGTTGACCGAAATCATCATCGACTCGGCCGCCCTCGAACACCTGCCGGTCGTCCACGGGTTCGAGGCGCGTCTGGCCCTGTTGCGTGGGCAGCCGGACTCCGCCCGGCGCTGGTTGGCGAATACCGACGTCGGTCTCTCCAGCAACACGCTGCACGCCTTCGAGCACGCCATGCTCACTAAGGTGAAGACGCTGCTTGCCGACCGCTCCGACGCGAGCCTGGCTGCGGCGTGGGCGGCGGTGGAGGCGTTGCGGACCCGCGCCGAGCGAACCAACCACATCGCTCGCTTGGCTGAAATCCACGCCCTCGCCGCTCTGGCGCTGGACGCCCGAGGAGAGCCGGCTGCGGCGGACGCGGCGTTGGAGAGTTCATTCGCGATCGGGGAGCCGGCCGGGTTCTGCCGCACCTACGTCGACCTCGGCCCGGCGCTGCGCCCGCTGCTCGCGCGCGCCCAGCCACACGCGCTCGCCCGGTCGCTGCTGGACCGGGAGCGCGTGACCGCGGCCGCGGTCGTCGCACCCGCCGCCACGATCCAAACCCTGCTGACCCCGCGTGAATGCGACGTGCTCGACTGTCTCGGGCAGCGATTGTCCTATCAGGAGATTGCGGATCGCCTGTTCATCTCGCCGCTAACCGTCAAACGGCACATCGGCAACATCTACGGCAAGCTGGAGGCGGGCAACCGGCGCGAAGCGCTCGCCGCCGCCCAATCGATGGGTTGGCGACCGTAGCCACGCCGGCTCGTCCGCAGCCCCGATTGGTCCGTTTCTGCTCCTTTTCGGCGAATGCGCCGCACCGCCAGCAGGCGCATGCTGCGGCCAGCGCCCAATCCCGGTACGGCCGCGCGCCTTGCTCGCGGGTCGGAGCGCCGACGCGCGCGACCGCGGGGCAACGCCATGATGGACGGAGCGACGCTCGATCGGGCGGCGGCAGCCAACTACGTGATTCGCGTGCAGGGCGCTCTCGACCCGGAGTGGTCGGAACGACTGGGCGGCATGCGCATCACGACATTCGGGCGCGGCCGCCACGCCTCCACGGTGCTGATCGGCACGCTTGCCGATCAGGCGGCGCTCCTGGGCGCGCTCAACACCCTCTACGAACTCGGCCTTCCCGTTATCTCGGTCCAGCACGTGCCGCTGCCGTAGACGGGAGCGCACCGAAGTCGTTCGACCCCGGCGCGCAACGGCTCAGGCGACTTGCAGACCGCGGGCCGCATCGGCCGGCAACAGCGCCACGGCCAGCACTTCGTCCAGGGTATCGACCTCGATCAGCTCCATGCTCTCCTTGACCACCGCTGGCAACTCGGCCAGATCCTTGGCGTTGCGCCGCGGCAGCAAGAACGTCTTGATGCCGCCACGATGCGCCGCGACCGTTTTCTCCCGCAAGCCGCCGATGGGCAGCACCTTGCCCCGCAACGTGATCTCGCCGGTCATCGCCACGTCCTTGCGCACCTTGCGCCCGGTCAGCGCGGAAATGAGCGCGGTAGCCATGGTGATGCCGGCCGAGGGACCATCCTTGGGGATGGCTCCGGCGGGCACGTGGACGTGGATATTGTGGGCGCCGAAGAAGTCGGCGGCGAGACCGTACTCCGCGGCGTGGGCGCGGGCGTACGAGAGCGCCGCCCGAGCCGACTCCTGCATCACGTCGCCCAACTGGCCGGTCAGCAGCAGATCGCCCTTGCCGGGCATCACCAGCACCTCGATCGCCAGCAGATCGCCGCCGACGCTGGTGACGGCGGCTCCGGTCGCCAACCCGATTTCGTCCAGCTCTTCGGCCAACCCGTACTCATAACGGGGCACGCCGAGGTACACGGAGACATCGGCCGCGTCGACGGCGATCGTCTCCGGCGCGTCGTCGTCCGCCAGCTTGCGCGCCACCTTGCGGCACAGCGCGCCAATCTCGCGTTCGAGGTTGCGTACGCCCGATTCTTCGGTGTATTCGCGGATCAGGCGACGTAGCGCCTCGTCCGTCACCTCCAGTTGGCCAGTCTCCAACCCGTGGCCTTCCATCGTCTTGGGCAGCAGGAATTGGCGGGCAATGGCCAGCTTTTCGACCTCCGTATACCCGGAGACTTCGATGATCTCCATGCGGTCGCGCAGCGCCGCCGGAATCGGCTCCAGCAAGTTGGCGGTGGTGATGAAGATCACCTTGGAGAGATCGAACGGCACCTCCAGATAGTGATCGCTGAAGGTGGCGTTCTGCTCCGGATCCAGCACCTCCAGCAGCGCCGACGAGGGATCGCCGCGGAAGGCGTCGGAACCGACCTTGTCAATCTCGTCCAGCACCAGCACCGGATTGCGGCTCTTGGCGTCCCGCAGCGCTTTGATGACTCGCCCGGGCATGGCTCCGACGTAGGTGCGTCGGTGGCCGCGAATCTCCGCTTCGTCGCGCACGCCGCCGAGCGACATGCGCGCGTAGTTGCGGCCGATGGCCCGAGCGATGGAGCGACCGAGACTGGTTTTGCCGACGCCTGGCGGACCCACGAAGCAAAGGATCGGCGCGCGCAGACGATCGCCGGCCAGCTTGCGCACGGCGATGAATTCGAGAATGCGCTCCTTGACCTTCTCCAGTCCGTAGTGGTCGGCCTCCAGCACGGCGGCAGCCTCGGCGAGATCGAGCCGATCTTCCGTCTCCACCGACCATGGCAAATCGATCAGCCACTCGAGATAGCCGCGAATAACCCCGATCTCGGGCGAGAAGGGATGTTGCTGCTCCAGCCGCTCCACCTGCACCAGCGCCTTGGCCTCGGTTTCTTCCGGCATGCCGGCTTCGGCGATCTTCTGGCGCAACTCGTTCGCTCCGGCGGCCTCGCCGCCGCCTTCGCCCAGCTCCTTCTGGATGGCCCGCAATTGCTCGCGCAGATAGTACTCACGCTGCTGTTTGTCCATTCCGGCCTGCGCCTCGGTCTGGATCTGCTGGCGCAGGTTGAGCACATCGAGTCGTTTCTGGACCATGACGCTGAGGCCGCGCAGCCGCTGGACGGGATCGAGGATCTCCAGCAACTCCTGCCGTTGACGGGAGGTGAACTCCGGCGAGAAGGCGATCAAATCAGCCAGCCAGCCCGGCTCGTCGACCCCGCGGATCATCATCAGCACTTCTTCCGGCACATTGGGAAGCATGCTGATGTAGCTCTCGACCTGCTCCATCACCGCGGTCATCGCCGCCTCGGCGGCGCCGGAGGTGTTCACCGGGTCGTCATGGCGGACAACGCGCGCGACGAGATACGGCTCCTGCTGAACCAGTTCGGTGACGAGACCCCGCGCGACGCCTTGCAGAATGACATGCGCGTGGCCGCCCCCCCGAGAAATGCGCTGCCCGATCTCGGCGATGACGCCGACGCCGCACAGTTCGTATTCCTGATGGGGCAGCGCCTCGTCCGGCACCCATTCGGTTTTTCCGTCGGTCGCGATCAATCCATCTTCGGCGATGGCGTCAGCCAGCAGTTCGCGCAAACCGTCTTGATCGGCATCCGGCCCGACCATCACCGGAAGCTCGGTGAGCACCAGCACCTGCTGGGGGCTCATGCGACCGGCGCGGTCGATGACCATCGCCGATTCCTCATCCTCGATCGGGAATGGAATCGACATATGCGGCAGGAGCAGCGTCTCTTCGACGACGAGGACCGGCAGCAGCAGCGTGGGCGGCGCGCTCTTGCGCGAGCTGCTCCGCTTGCGACGCGGCGCGCTCTTTTTTGGCGCCTCCGGCTCCGCCGTGGCGGAAGGTTCAGCAACGGTTGGCTCGGCTGCCGCCGTCGGCTCCTCGACGGGCGGCGTTGCGACATCGGATTTGATTCGGGAAGATCGGGCAGGCATACATCTATCTTTCTAGCAACAAGGCGAACGCCCGGACAGAATCCGTGCGACGAACAGGCAGCCGGCGCCGCGAGGCGATGAAATGCGAAAGCGGAGTGTGCTGCCCCGGCCGGTCGTTCGGCAGCATCGAGCACACTCCGAAGTTTACCGGGTTTGGCCGGGCGGGACCACCGTCGAGCCGGTTTTTGCCATCTTGGCACGGCCGGGCGTCATGATGCGCGCCCGGCGCGAGGCCGGCCAAGCGCCGGTCCAATATCCCAGGCGCGCGTCTCCACGCCGACAATTCGAGCCAGTCGTTCGTCGTGGCGTCCGCGCCATCGTTGCAGGTCGTTCGTCGGCAGATCCCGGTCAAGCGTGTCAACTGGCCGCCGGTTGGCGCTGCCTGTCGCGTACGCTCCAGGGTGAAGCGCGGCGAACCGGGCGATGGCGGCGGCCGCGCCCCGGCCATCCGTCGATTCCGCGCGGCGGGCAGCGCCAACCGGCCACGCCATCCAACATCGCCCGGCGACGACCGCGCGAGGAGTCCTCAAACTCGCTCTGCGCCAGCGGCCAGGCGCCGCAGGCGATGGTCCAGCCGTGGCCCGGGGATTGCTGCCCGCGAGATGAATCGACCGCCATCTCCCCCGCTCCGCGCCGTGGAGCGACTTCAGTGTATCGAAGGAAGCAGGTGAACGCCGCGCGCCGCCCCGCCACGGCGGCCCATGTCCGGACGCTGTCGCTCTACACTGGCGCCCCCGCGATGAACGCAACCAGCACGTGCGGTCATCAGCGTGAAAGGAGCGGACGCAGGCCGGCAACACAGGGGGCGGCGCGCGGTGGGGCAGCCGCGCCGCCGGGCTCGGCCTCGGAACAGCGTATCGTTCCCTCGAACCGGTCGTACGCAGTCAGGGGGCGCGACATGGCGCAATCAGAACCGACCAGCGGGTGGGCCCAGATGGCGGAGCGCTACGCCGCCTACGCCGTGGCCAAAAATCGACCCTATGCCCGGCAGCTGGTGGAGCTGGCGCCGCCGCAACAAGGCGAGCGGGTGCTGGATGTGGCGACCGGCCCCGGCGTGGTCGCCGTCGAGGCGGCGCGGGCCATCCCCGGGCTGGATGTGCTGGCGACCGATCGCGAAGCGATCTGGGAACCCTACGTCGCGCGGCTGGCGGCGGAGGCGGGCGTCGGCGAAATTCCCTTCCGGGCGATGCCGGCCGAAGCGCTGGATCTGCCCGACGCCTCGTTCGATCTCGTCTATTGTGAGTTCGGGTTGATGTTCGTGCCGGACCCGGTCGCTGCCTTGCGGGAAATGCGCCGCGTGCTGCGCCCGGGCGGGCGGCTGGCGGTCGCGGTCTGGAGCGGACCGGAGAAGGTCGGTCATTTCGCCGCCATGCAGGCGCTCCAGGAGGCGCTGCCGGGCGAATCAGAATCCGATCCTGCCGGATTCTCGCCGCTGCGCCTCGGCAAACCGGGTCTGCTGCGAAGCATGGTCGAAGCGGCCGAGTTTCCCAGCCCCATCATCGTACTCTTCACCGAGGAGTACGAGATCGCCGACCCCGAGGCGGAATGGGTGCGCCTGGCCGCCGAACCCCAGACCGCCCGACGCCTGGCCGAGCGAACAGAAAGCGAGCGCGCCGAGGTCCGGCGGCGGGTGCTGGAGCGGCTGGAGCGATTTCGGCGAGAAGGCCGCATCCGCGTGCCAAGCGAAGCGGTGATCGCGCTGGCGGCCCGACCAGCCAGCGGCTGAGCAGTTCCGCGTGCGCCGCGGCTCACGTCGATCCATCCGCCGCGGGTAGCGGAGCTGCTCCACGCGATAATGCTGGCCCCACCGCACGAAATCACCGCTGATTCGGTATAGTCCGATCGGGATCGGCAGCCGGCCGCGAGCGCGCCGGAGCCGACGCCGCGGCCCGAGCGCTCGCCGCGCCTCGCAGCTATGACGCGCCGAACGCACGATACCCCACCAAGTCGGGGAGGAGGTGTTGCCGCATGGCTCTTTTCGGCGCCCATGCCTTCATCTGGGTCGGGGACTGGACCCCGGAAACCGGCGGCGAGGCGATCGCCGCGGCGGAGGCCTCCGGCATCGACGTGTTGGAGATTCCGCTGCTGCGCCCGGATCGGTTCGAGGCCGCACTGCATCGCAAACAACTCGAGGCCGCTGGCGTCTCCGCCATTTGCTCGCTGACACTGCCGCCGGACGCGCACCTGCCGGCTCACCCGGAGCGGGCGCGGGCCTTCCTCAGCGAGGCGTTGGCAAAAACAGACGCCGTCGGGGCGCGATTCCTGGGCGGCGTGCTCTACGGTAATTTGGGGACGCTGACCGGCGCTCCCCCCACTCCCGGCGAGCGAGCGCTCTGCGCTGAGGTGTTGCGCGATGTTGCCGCCGAAGCGGCCGGCCGCGGCATCACACTGGGCTTGGAGCCGGTCAACCGCTACGAAACCTACCTGTACAACACCATCGCCGACACGCTGGGTCTGATCGACGCTATCGGCGCCGACAATGTCACCATTCATGCTGATACCTACCACATGAACATCGAAGAACCGGGATTCGACGCTCCGTTGCAGGCCGCCGCCAGTCGCCTCGGTTGCATTCATCTTTCCGAGAGCGACCGCGGCGTACCCGGTCAGGGCAACGTCCGCTGGCACGATGTCTTCGCCGGACTACAAGCGATCGACTACCCAGGACCGCTGGTGCTCGAGTCCTTCGCGGCCGTCAACCCGGATCTGGCTGGCGCGACCTGCATGTGGCGCTCGCCAAATTACACATCGGATCAGTTGGTGCGCGAAGGGGTCCGGTTCTTGCGGCACGAAGCCGAGAAAGCCGGAATTGGCTGATTCGAGGGGGTTTTGGGTGCGCGGCGGATGCGCGCACCCGGAGGTCGCCCCGCATCGTAGTGGCGCTGCGCCGCGGCGCGAGGTGCGCTGTGGTTGTCTCACGCGAGCGCAATGAGGAGGACGCGAGATGGAGCGGAATCTTTCACGGCGTCGGCTGCTCAAGGGAGCGGCCATCGGAGCGGCTGGAATGACCGCCTTCTCATTCGCCGGTCGACCCACCTGGGTGCGGGCGCAGGCGAGCGCGTTCGATCTCGCCAAGGCCGCCGAACCCTACAAGGGCGTCTCCATCGGCGTCCCGTTCCTCGATCGGCCGGGCTACCGCGCGGCGGCGGAGATGCTGCCGGAGTTTCAGGAGATCACTGGCATCACCGTCAACACTGAAGTGATGCCCTACGAAAATAGCCGTGAAAAGCAGGTGCTGGACTTCACCGGCGGCACCGGCTTGTACGATGTCGTACTCGTCGACGTAGTTTGGATCGGCGAGTTCGCCGCCTCCCAGTGGATCACGCCGATCACCAAGTTCACCGACAATCCCGACCTGGCCGACCCGAATCTGAACCTGGAAGGATTCTTCCCGATCTTGCTGGAGTCGTTCGGCACGTGGGACAAGGTCGTCTACGGTCTGCCCTTCGACAACTACTCCGGGCTGCTCTACTACAACAAGAAGATGCTGGCCGATGGCGGCTTCGACGGTCCGCCTCAGTCGTGGGATTCGCTGCTGAACGAATATGGCGCGAAACTGACCGGCAACGACTTGTACGCCTACGCGCTCCAGTCGCGACGCGGTGAAACGCAATCGGCCGATTCGTTCATGCGGATGGTCTGGGCCTTCGGCGGCAGCCTGCTGAAGCCGGAAACCTTCGAGCCGAATCTGAGTTCGCCGGAGTCGCTGGCCGGTCTCAATTTCCGCCAGGATTTGCTGCCGATCATGCCGCCGGACATCGTCGAGTGGGATCACGACGAGACGGTGCAGGGGTTGGCCCAGGGACGCGTCGGCGTCATCACCGAGTGGAGTTCGTTCTACTCCACCCTGGCCGATCCTTCGACATCCAAGATTTCCGACGACCTTGGCATCACCATCGAGCCGGAGGGACCGGGCGGCCGCCAGCCGGCGCTGGGCGGATTCTCCTACGCGGTCAACTCCGGCAGCGCGGAGGAAAAGCAAGCCGCAGCCTGGCTGTTCATCCAGTGGATCAACTCCGAGGAGAAGGCCCGCGAGTACGTGGAGAAGGGCGGCGTCTCCGGGCGCACCAGCGTCTACGAAATCCCCGAGTTGCAGGAGCAGTTCCCCTACTTCGCGCCGCTCGTGGAATCGTGGAACAAGTACGGCAACCCGGTCTTCCGGCCGCGCTTCCCGGAGTGGCCGCAAATGTCCGAGATCATCGCCCAGACCGGCTCCGAAATGATGCTGGGCAGCGTCTCGGTCGAGGACGGGGTCAAGCAGATCGAAGAGCAGATGATGCCGCTGCTCCAGCCCTACATCGACGGCGAGAAGCCCCGACTGCAGTAGGCGCGTTGGTTCTTGGGGGTCGGGCGGCTTCGCCCGCCCCCGCTCGTGCGCGGCAGGTCGGCGCTGGCCGGCCTGCCGCGTTGCCGACCTCTTGCCCCAGTGACACTCGGGATGACACGACAATGCCAGACGAGACCAGCCCGGATGTGCCGGCCATGGCCCGGCGCGCCCTCGACGAGATCGCAACCGCCTTCACGCCGGCCACCAGCGACGCCGCCACGCGCATGCGCGACGAAATTCTGACCGCCCGCCGCATCGTCTGCTTCGGTGTCGGCCGCGAAGGGTTGATGATCCGCGCGCTCTGCATGCGACTGATGCATTTGGGTTTCGATGCCCACGTCGCTGGCGATATGACCACCCCGCCGATCGGCCCCGGCGATCTGCTCATGGTCAGCGCCGGCCCGGGTGGCTTCTCCACCGCGCTGGCGATGCTCGGCGTGGCCAAAGCCGCCCGCGCGCGCTCGCTCGTCGTCACCGCCCAACCAGGCGGCGTCGCGCCGCAAATGGCCGATGTCATCGTCCATTTGCCGGCCCAGACTATGGCCGATGACACCGGACCGAGCACGTCGTTGTTGCCGATGGGCAGTTTGTTCGAAGCCGCCGAGTTGATCTTTTTCGATATCCTGTCCATCATGCTGCGCGAGGCGACCGGGCAATCCGCCGAGGACATGCGCGCTCGACACACCAACCTCGAGTAACGCCGCCGGCTGCGGCGGATCGGCGCCGGTTCCAGGGCGGACAAGGGATCCGAAGATGGCAACTGCCGATTACCAGTCCCGATCGGTCGTGGACGCGGTCGCCACTGCGCCGGGCGGTCCCTTGCGCCGTCGCGTCAACTGGACCCCGCTCACCATGCTGCTGCCCGCCGTCGTGGCGCTGCTGCTGATTGGCGTCTATCCACTCATCTACGCGCTACGCACCAGCTTCCAGCAGTTTCTGGTCACCAAACCCTACCTGGGCACTCCGTTTGTCGGCCTCGCCAACTACAGCGCCGCCCTCGGCGACCCCTTCTTTCGCGATTCCCTGGTCCGCACCGGCGTCTTCTTTCTGCTCACCGTGCCCATCCAGGTGGTGCTCGGCATCGCCGTCGCCCTCCTGCTCACCAGCTCGCGCTGGCGCCGACTCTCGGCGGTGACCCGGGTGCTACTGGTGCTGCCGATCGCCACCACCCCGACGGTCATCGGTCTCATCGGCCGCCTCATCTATAACCGCGACTTCGGTCTGCTGAACTGGGCGTTCAGTTTGATCGGGCTGGGACCGTTCAACTGGCTGGGGGAGCCAAAGGCCGCCATGATCACGGTGGCCCTCACCGACACTTGGCAGTGGATGCCCTTTGTGGCGCTGGTGGCCATGTCCGGTCTCACATCCGTGCCGCCCGACATCGTAGAGGCGTCCAAACTCGAAACCAGCGATGTGTGGGAAACGTTCCGCAACGTGCAGTTGCCGTTCCTGCTGCCGGGGCTTACCGCGGTGCTTATCATCCGCACCGCCGACATCCTGAAAATGTTCGACATGATTTTTGTGCTGACCCGAGGCGGCCCCGGCGTCTCCACCGAGCTGGTCAGCATCTACGTACAGCGCGTTGGGTTCCGCATCTTCGACATGGGGCTCGCCTCGGCCATGGCGATTCTCCTGTTGATCCTCTGCAATGTGCTGGCTCAGCTCTACATTCGCATCTTTTACCGGGAGATCGAGGCATGAGCGCCCCTATCGTCGCCGCTGGATCCGTCAAATCGCGCCCGGCGCCGCGCCGCCGTTCCGGCCGAGCGATCGCCGATATTCTTCAGCTGCTCGCGCTTGTGGCGCTCGCGGTGTTCATCCTCATTCCCATCTACTGGATGATCACCACCTCGCTCAAAAGCACCAACGACACCTTCGCGGTGCCGCCGCTCTTCATCTTTCCCCCCACCGCCGAGCACTATCAGACGATCATCGCCGAAGGCGCTGTGCTGCCGAGCTTGCGCAACAGCCTGATCGTCGCCACCGGCTCCACTGCGCTGGCGCTGCTTCTCGGCACGCCGGCCGCCTACGCCATGGCTCGCTTCGATTTCCGCGGCAAATCGGCCCTGTGGTTCTGGTTCATCTCGAACCGCTTCATCTCGCCCATCGTTGTCGCGCTCCCCTTCTTCCTGCTGGCGCGCGACCTGAAGCTGCTCGATCGGCATCTCGCCCTGATTCTGGCCTATCTGACTTTCAATATTCCGCTGGTCATCTGGCTATGCATCGACCAGTTTCGTTCCATTCCGCGCGACATCGACCAAGCGGCGCTTGTCGACGGCGCGCATCCCTGGCAGGTATTCCGCTCCATCATGCTCCCGCTCGCGATTCCGGGCGTCGTCGTCTCCGCCATCCTCTGCTTCGTATTCAGTTGGAACGAGTTTCTTTTCGCCCTCGTGCTCACCCGCAGCGAAGCGCGCACCGCGCCCGTCGAAGCATCCAATTTCATGACTGGCTTCGGCGTCCGCTGGGGCGCCATGATGGCGACGGGCACGCTCATCGTGCTCCCGGTCGTCATCTTTGCGGCGATCGTTTCCCGCCACCTGGTGCGCGGTCTCACGATGGGCGCCGTAAAGTAGTCACACGCTGTCGGAGGTGCTTCCCGTGGAATTCGGCATCAACCTCGGGTTCGCCCTCAAGCGTTGGCCCGAGCCCGAAGTCTGGACCGCGCTGGTGCGTCAACAACTCGGGTTGACGCTGGTTCAGTACACCCTCGACATGCTCGATCCGTGGTGGCCCGAGCCGCAGCGCGGTCGAATGGCCGAGCGTGTGCGGCGCGCCGCCGCGGCCGAAGGCGTCGCCATCCACAGCGCGCAATTGGGCATCGCCTGGTACACCTACAACGGGCTGCTCGACCCCAACCCCGATGGTCGCGCCGTCGCGCGTGAGTGGTGGAAGCGCGCCGTCGCCACGACTGCCGAACTAGGCGCCCGATCTGTCGGCGGCCCGTTGGGCGCGTTGAGCGTGGCTGCAGCTGCCGATCCTGTCGAGCGCGAACAGCGCTACATGGAAATGCTCGACGATGTCGTCGCCGCCTCGGAGGAAGCGCGTGCCGCCGGTCTGAACGCGATCCTGGTGGAGCCAACGCCAGTGCCGCGCGAAATTCCGTCCACGATCACCGAAACGGCCCGGCTCCTCGCCGATCTCGAGGGGCGCACCGCGGTGCCCATCCATCTCGTGCTGGATGTCGGCCATGCTCTGTACCGCCCTTTGTATGGGAATCAGGTCGCGTTGTCCGACTGGCTGGCGCCGCTGCACGACGCGATCGGCGTTCTGCATCTGCAAAACCACGATTATCAGAGTGACGCCCATCTGGGATGGCCCAACGAGCACGCCGACTACGATGTCGCCGCGTTCGCCAAGGAAGTGCGCGAGGCAGGACTGGCCAATCGCCCGGTCATACTGGAACTATTTTTCCCGTTCGAGGTCGCCGACGCAGTCGTGCTCTCCCAAACGATTTCCTCAGTCGAGCACTGCCGCGCGGCCCTCAGCGGCTAAACCCCGCCCGTCAGATCTGGTGCGACCATCCGGCCCTCTCGGTCACAGATCGCCGCTTTGCACCAAATGCGCAAGGCCCCATGCGGGGCGGCATGGGGGGGGGGGGGCTGGGGGAGGGGTTCGGTTGGTAGCGGGGGGGGGATTCGAACCCCCGACCTTTGGGTTATGAGCCCAACGAGCTGCCGCTGCTCCACCCCGCGTCACGCTGACGCCAGCATCGTGTGTGCGGCGGAGCGCGCCCGACCCGACGGTCGGGGGCGTCCGCGACGGCCTCGCCTCCCACGGAGTCGCCCCCGCAGTACTCTCCGGCGCTGCGTCGGGTCACGAC
>JADLCW010000382.1 GCA_020847015.1 Thermomicrobiales bacterium
CAACCAAGATTACGCGGGATTACCCGCGGTTTCCCGCGGCTATCCCCCACTCCGGGGCAGGTCGCCCACGTGTTACGCACCCGGCCGCCACGCCTCCGATCCGAACATCGGCGCGTCCGACTTGCATGCATTAGGCACGCCGCCAGCGTTGATCCTGAGCCAGGATCAAACTCTCCACCAATGCCGCGCGCTCTGTCGCCAGAACGCACTTGCGGCGTTGCGGTTCATGTCTTTACTGTTCGCGCTCCACAGCTCCGGGTCGCTTCCTGTCGCCAGAATGCGCCCCCAACCGTGGCTTCGCTGCTCCGTCTTCGGCGCGCAACCTCGCAAAAGGTCCGGCGCGATGCCCGCTCCCCGCACGACCCCTCACAGAGTCCCGCAACTCGCGTCCATCCGCCCCATTTGGCGCCCACTGGTCGTAAGGTGCACCTACGCGATCCCGAGAGATCGTTGGCGTCACAAGGCGGTTCGATCGGTTCTTGCTACAGAACCGCTCTCTACCGGCCTTAGCGCCCGTAGGGGTTTGCCATTCGTTCAAGGCCTGTAGATTCTACTACATCCTCGATGTCTCGTCAAGGGGCGGCGCGCGGCAATTCCGCTCGGTCCGGTTTCCCGTTCCGGCGGACCCCGCGCCCCCGGGCTTCCCGAAGGCCTGTGAATCATAGGCCTGGCGGGGGTCATTGTCAAGGGGATTCCAGGAGCAATTTTTCGCGCTGCCGGCTCTCCGCAATATTCCCGCCGTGCGGCGGGTTTTCGCCCCCGCGGGCGACCCCGGATCGCCGCGACGCCCCTCTATACTTGTCCCAATACGATCCGATCCGGATGCGTCAGGAGTTCACCCATGCGGCCGATCGTCGGCATCACCCCGTCCCCGTCCCAGGACACGCAGTCTCATGGCGTCTTCACCCGCTACTGTCTGAACGAGGCCTACGCTGCGGCGGTGCACGCCGCCGGCGGCGTGCCCATCGTGCTGCCGCCGCAATCCGACGCCGTCGATCGGTTATTCGATGTGCTCGACGGACTGCTGCTCAGCGGCGGCGCCGATATCGACCCCCGCCGCTATGGCGATGCTGAACGCCACCCCGAGACCTACGAAGTCGATCCTGTTCGCGATGAATTTGAAATCGCGCTCGCCCGCGGCGCGGTCAAGCGAGAGGTTCCACTCCTCGGCATTTGCCGCGGCATCCAGTCGATCAACGTCGCACTCGGCGGCTCACTCATCCAGCACCTCCCTGCCGGCGACGACAACGCCGCCGGGCTGCACCACCGCCAGCATGAGATCGGTCTCGCCGCCGACCACCCCGGGCATACGGTGCGACTGACCGGTGATTCGCGACTGCGCAACCTCTTCCTCGGCGACGAGATCCCGGTCAACTCCTTTCACCACCAGGCCATCGACCGCCTCGCGCCCGGTCTGGTCGCTGCCGCGTACGCGCCTGACAATACGATCGAGGCCGTGGTCGGCGACGGCGACAGCTTTCTGCTGGCCGTGCAGTGGCACCCGGAATTGATGTTCCGCCGCCACCCCGAGCAACTGCGCCCGTTCGCCGCGCTGGTGGAGGCAGCTCTCCTGCGCACCGCCCTCGCCAGCGCCGTCTGATTCCATCCCGCCTAAGCAAACAGCAAACGGGCCGGCGGATCGCTCCGCCGGCCCGTTCAGGTGTCCGCCTGTCGGCGTCAATGCTGGCTTATCGCCCGGCCGCTACCGGCTCGCGCACCGGTCCTGATCCCGATTCGGGGATCGCCGGCGCCGGCTCGCGGCGCGCCATGTGGAACTCGTCCGGCATGGCCGCCGCCAGCACGTCGTCCATCGTGTCGGCCAGCACGAATGTTATCTCTTCGCGCAATTCAGCCGGCATCTCATCCAGATCCGCCTCGTTGCGGCGCGGCAGCACGAACGTCGTGATGCCCGCGCGCCGCGCCGCCAGCGCCTTCATCTTGATCCCGCCAACCGGCAGCACCTGCCCGCGCAGCGTGATCTCGCCGGTCATCGCCACGTCGTCGCGCACCGAGATCCCGGTCAGCAGCGACACCAGCGCGGTCGTCATCGCCGTTCCTGCGGACGGGCCATCCTTTGGAATCGCTCCCGCCGGCACGTGGATGTGGATATCCGACTCCCGATAGAAATCCGGATTCAGATGCAGATCCCCCGCCCGCGATCGCACGAACGACAGCGCCGCTGTCGCCGATTCGCGCATCACGTCGCCCAGTTGCCCGGTGACGGTCAGCGAACCTTTGCCCGGCATCCGGGTCGCCTCGACGAACATGATGTCACCGCCGACCCCGGTCACCCCGACCCCGATCGCCACGCCCGGCTGCTCGGTCCGGCGCACCCGCTCCTCATAGAAGAAGCGCGGCCGCCCCAGGTAATCGCGGATCTCATCCGGTCCAACCGCCGAAGAGACCTCCCGCCCCTCGGCCACCCGCGTCGCGATCTTCCGGCAGACTGTCGCCACCTCGCGCTCGAGGTTGCGCACGCCCGCTTCCCGCGTGTAGTGCTGGATCAGGAAAAACAACCCCTCCGCGGTCCAGTCATAGCTTTCGGCGGCAAGCCCGTGCGCTTTCATCTGCTTCGGGATGAGATAGCGCTGCGCAATCTTGACCTTGTCCTCGTCGGTGTAGCCGCTCAGTTCCAGAATCTCCATCCGGTCCCGCAGCGCGGCCGGGATGGTGTCCAGCAAGTTCGCGGTGGCGATGAACATCACCTTGGACAGGTCGAACGCGACATCCAGGTAGTGGTCGCGGAACGTGTTGTTCTGCTCCGGATCCAGCACCTCCAGCAGCGCCGATGACGGGTCGCCTCGCCAGTCGTTGCCCAGCTTATCCACCTCGTCCAGCACGAACACCGGGTCGTTGGCTCCGGCGCGGCGGATCGCCTGCACGATGCGCCCGGGCATGGCTCCGACGTAGGTGCGCCGGTGACCGCGAATTTCCGCCTCGTCGCGCACGCCGCCCAGCGACATGCGCGTCACCTTGCGTCCCAGCGCCCGAGCGATCGACTGCGCCAGACTGGTCTTGCCGACGCCTGGCGGCCCCACGAAGCAGAGAATCGGCTCGTGATTCGGCGTCGCCGCATCGGATTCGCCATCTTCCGCGGCCATCGCCAATTTCAGCTTGCGGACGGCCAGGTACTCCAGAATGCGATCCTTGATCTTCTCCAGATCGTAGTGATCCTCATCGAGCACCTGTCGCGCGTTGGCGATGTCGATCTCGCTCTCGGTGCTGATGTTCCAGGGCAGACTGGTCAACCAGTCGAGATAGGTTTTGATGACCCCATATTCGGCGGCCGCCGGCGGCAACTTGCTCAAGCGGTCCAGCTCGCGCCGGGCCTCCTTGACCGCCTCCTCCGGCATGCCGGATTCCTCGATCTTCTGCCGCAGCTCGGTGGCTTCCGCTTCGGTTTCGTTGCCTTCGCCAAGTTCGCGCTGAATCGCCTTCAACTGTTCGCGCAGATAGAACTCGCGCTGATTCTTGCCGACCTCTTCCTGCACGTCTGACTGGATCTTCTTGCCCAGTTCCAGAACGCCCAACTCCTTGGCGATGAAGGCGTTCAGCTCGACCAGCTTGTCTCGCACGGAATCCAGCTCGAGCAGGTGCTGACGCTCTTCGGCTTCCATCCGAAGGTTGGTCGCCACCAGGTACACCAGATGGCGCGGATCGTCGACATTCAGCGCCGCCGTCACCAGCTCGTCCGGCAAGTGCGACACCAGCGACACCAGCCGCTGGAACAAGTCCAGCGTGTTGCGAGTCAGCGCCTCGACCTCGACCGTGTGCTCCACGGTCTCCGGCGCCTGCTCCACGCGCGCCACCAGGAAGGGCTCTTCCGTCACCCAGTCCCGGATGCGCATCCGCTCGATGCCCTGCACCGCCAGCCGCACGCTGCCGTCCGGCACGCGCATCATCTGGTGGATCGTGGCGATCGAGCCGACCGTATAGACATCGTCCGGTCCGGCGCCCTCGAGTTCGGCGTCCTTCTGCATCACCAGCGCGACGCGTCGGTCGCCGCTCATCACATCGTCGATCAGCCGCAGCGAGCGCGGCTGCGCCGCCGCCAGCGGCACCACCGTCAGCGGGAACACCACCGTGCCGCGCAGCGGCAGCACCGGCAGCGTGAACACCTCGGGTTCACCCGTCTCGCTGGCGTCTTCGATCGCTTCCGTCTCATCCCCCCGCGGCGCAATGTCCTCGTCAATCATGGCCATGGCCGGCTGCTCGCTCGCGCGCTCGTCTTCGGTCTCGGCTTCCGGGCGCCGGTCGACCCGCTCGTCAATATTCGTCATCTCTTACCCTGTCCCCTCATTCCGCCGCGCCTCCGCATCCACCTGTCGCGGCACGATCGTCCGCGCGACGGCTCGGGGCAGCACGATCCGCAAGAATCCATCACGGTACTCCGCTCCGGCATCCTCCGGCTCGATCGGAAATGGGATATACACATCGGCGCCGAATGCGCCGTAGGGAATACGCGCTTCGTGGTAGGCGCGCCGATCGGCCGAGGTCGGATCGGGTCGCTCGCCCCGGATCGAGAGCACGTCGCCCTCGATCGCAACATTGAGCCGCTCCTCATCCATCCCCGCGATCTCCGCGCACACCACCAGCGCGTCGTTGGTCTCAAACACCTCGATCGCTGGCCGCCACCGCGCCGACTGCCCCTGGTTCATCGCCGGGCGCGGCGTCATCAGCGTCCGAAACACGGCTTCCATTTCCTGTTGCACGCGCTCCGGATCGTGCGGACGGCTGCGACGCACTACGATCATGCTGGCTCCTCTCGACCCGAGCGACTCGCCAAGCGGCCGTTCGCCGCAGTCCCTCACTCGCGGCGCCCGTCCTCTCGGAATTGCCGTCGGGACGACCACCGATCGCTCTGTGCGATCGCCAGGAATTATACACAGAAGGCTGCTAAGTTGCTACAGATCGTGTGAAGGTTTCTGGTGTCTTCCCGGCGTTCAACCTGTCGGCCACAACAGTACGATGCAGACCGCGCCCCATACCGCAACGGCCGCCAGCAGCAGTCGGTCGCTCACGAGCACCCGTTCCGGGCTGCCTCCGCCGCCGCAGCGCCGCATCAGGTAGAGGTAGCGCGCCAACGCGAAGGCGACAATCGGCACGGTCAGCACCATCGCCCGCTGCCCCGCCAGATTGCGCGCCTCGACCGTATACAGCGCATAGGCCACCAGCGTCGCTGCCGCGCTCGCCGCCACCAGTTGGTCCAGCAGCGGCAAGGTGTAGTGCTGCAGATTGCGTCGATGGGCGACCGCATCCGGCAGGTGTGCGAATTCTTGCCGCCGCTTGCCAAATCCCAGAAACAGCGCCAGCAGGAAGGTGCACATCAGCA
>JADLCW010000383.1 GCA_020847015.1 Thermomicrobiales bacterium
AGCCCGGCATAGTCCCCGAAGTCTACCGTCCATTCGTGCTTGGATCGTTCATTCCACTGATTGAAAACCGAAGCACGGTATTTCAGGAAGTCTTTTCGATCACCGTTGTTTACTTGCATAAAGTGGGCTACCACGGCTTCGTAATCTAAATGCCCTTGCGTTGCTAGAACGCTTGCCATGCCTAAATGCTTTACGTGATGGCACATGGAACACAGGGCTACGAACCCGGTTAGCCGTTGAATCCGGTTCGCATCGTCATAGGCCCACACTTCATGGCAGTTCAACCGGCCTTCGGCTCCGCAAATGGCGCAACGGTTTTCCTGCCGTGCGTAGGCATCCTTCCTGACCCTGTCCCATTCCTTCTTCGGTAACAGCTTGCGAAGGTTCCCGTACCAGACGGTTTCGGGTACCAGTTCGGCCGTAAGCTTTAGCCTCGCGTCCATCGCCCTTTCCCTTCCCGTTGCCTTCCCGTTTTCGTTTCAGGCATCTTAGCAGATCATCCGTTCTGGAAATAGAAGGGACCGGCCGGGGGTGATTCCCCGGCCGATTCCATTCGGAAATCGGACTAGTGGGTTGTCAGGGCTGAACTGCCGGTGGCGGGCGATATGCGGGAACTCGGCAATGATCGGATCGTTGCCGGCTGGAGGCCCGCCATGGCTTACCCGTATCGTGTCACCTTGGCAGAGGGGCAGCGCGCTTATTTGCGAACGCTCGTCGGCTCGGGGATCGCTCCCGCTCGGATGCTGACGCGTGCTCGCATCTTGCTCAAGGCCGACCACCGCGAGGTTGGTCCCGGCTGGTCGGACGCCGCAATCGCCGGCGCGCTTGACATCGATCCGAGCACCGTCTTGCGCGTCCGCCGCCAATTCGTGGCCGAGGGATTGGCGCCGACCCTAACGCGCAAGCGGCCGGATCGAATCTACGAACGAACGCTGGATGGCCGCGGCGAAGCGCAACTCATCGCCCTGGCTTGCGCTGTCCCGCCGGAGGGCCATGCGCAGTGGAGCCTGCGCTTGCTCGCCGAGGAACTGGTGCGCCTGGAGGTGGTGGAGACGATCTCCTATGAGACCGTCCGACAGACGCTCAAGAAAACGAGCTCAAGCCGTGGCTGACAGAACAATGGTGTCTGGCCCCGACGGCCGATCCGGCGTTCATCTGGCCGATGGAGGATGTTTTGTCCGTCTCCGAGCGGCCACACGATCCAACCCGCCCCGTGGTTTGCCTCGACGAGACGAGCCGGCAACTGCTCGGCGAAGCGCGGCCGCCGCTGCCCCCGGCCGGCCAGCGCGGCGTGATTCCGAGTACGTTCGCGGCGGCGTGGCCAACCTCTTCCCGGTCACCGAACTGCTGCGCGGCTGGCGCGCGGTGCGGGTCAGTCCGCAGCGGACGCGCCGCGACTGGGCCGCCTGCGTCAAAGACCTCATCGACGTTCACTATCCCGACGCCGAGCGGATCGTGTTGGTCATGGATCCCCTCAACACCCATTCCCCGGCCTCGCTCTACGCTGCCGTCCCGGCCGCCGAGGCCAGCGCTTGACCGACAAGTTGGAGATTCACTCCACCCCCAAACATGGCCATTGGCTGAACGTGGCGGAACTGGAACTCGCCGTGCTGCAGCAGCAGTGCCTCGCCCGCCGACTCCCGGATCGGGCGACGATGGACCGAGCAGTCACAGCGTGGGCGGCGCGACGCAGTGCGGCGATTGCCGCGATCGACTGGCGCTTCACCACCGCCGACGCCCGCGTCAAGCGCAAGCGCCTCTATCCGGCTTTTGAGCCCTGACAGCCCACTAGCCAGCGGGGGCGGTAGCCGGGCGAGCGTCGGTTTTCTCGCGCTTCTCCATGATGGCGGTTGAGTGGCCGGCGTCGAGCCGCGCCGAGGGATCGTAGAACGTCACCGCGTGGTTGACGGCGGTGACCGCCTCCGCCGCGCCATTGGCGATGAGTTTGAATTTGGCGGGGTAGAACGCCACATCGCCGGCGGCGTAGACGCCGGGAATATTGGTGGCCATGGTGATCTTGTCGACAACGATCTGGTTGCGCTGCAGCTCGAACCCCCATTGCTTGAGCGGACCGAGATCGGCCACGAATCCGATGGCGACGATCAACTCCTGCGCGGTCACCATCAATTCGCCTCCGGCGCCGTCGCGGATCGTCACCGCGGCCAGCCGGCCATCCTCGTCGGGGTGCACGGCGGCGGTTTCGTAGCCGGGAAACCGCAGATCCACGCGCGAGCGATGCAGCGCCGCCACCGTCGCCTCATGGGCGCGGAATTTCGAGCGATGCACCAGCGTCACGTTGCGGGCGATCGGCTCCAGCGTCACCGCCCAATCCGCCGCCGAATCGCCACCGCCGACGACGACCACGTCGCGATCCCGGAAATTCTCCACATGCTTGGCGAAGTAATGAACGCCGCGGCCTTCGAGTTCCCGGATATTGGGGACATCCAGCCGCTTCGGCTCGAACGCCCCGACGCCGGCGCACACGATGACGGTTTTGCTCCAGCGGTCGCCATTCGAGGTGCCCAGGCGGATCGTGCCGTCCTCCAGCCGCTCCAGTTCGAGCACTTCTTCGTTGAGGCGGATCGTAGGGTCGGCGCTCAGCGCCTGCTCCAGGCACAACGCGACGAAATCTTTGGCCAGCACTCGCGGAAAGCCGATCACGTCGTAGATGTATTTCTCGGGGTAGATGGCGGTGAGCGCCCCACCCGGTTCCTCCAGCGACTCGATCACCTGAGTGCGCGCCCCGCGCAGACCGGCGTAGAACGCCGCGAACAAGCCGGTGGGTCCGGCCCCGATGATCGTGATGTCGTACACGTCGCGCTCATCCGCGCCGCTTTGTTGCTGGTTCACCTGTCTGCTCCGTGGTTGCGACGCGCGCCCACGCCGCCGCTCCTCGACACCTCGCTCGACGGCTGCCCGGCAAGTGTAACAAGCGAACCGCCGGGAATCGCCGCCGTGGCATTTGTACGCCGCGCCCAATTGACGTTTGGGCGCTTGACGGCGCCGGCGATGCTCTTTACGATGCAGGCAATACATCATACGTATGATGTTTCAGGAGTTGCTCGTGCGGCATCCGCGCCTCTCCGATCGCATCGTCATGACTCTGGCTGGCCGCATCATCGAGGGTCAGATGCCGGCCAGCACAGTGCTGCCGCCGGAGCCGCAGTTGTGCGACGAATTCGGCGTCAGCCGCACCGTTATCCGTGAAGCGGTCGCCCGCATGGCGGCTGACGGGTTGGTGCAGGTGCGGCAAGGCTCGGGCACCGTCGTCCTGCCCCACGAGCGCTGGAACGACCTCTCTCCCGATCTGCTGCGGGCGCGCACCGAATCCGGTCTCATCGGCGATCTCGTGCCCGATCTGCTGGAGACACGGCGCATCGTGGAAGTAGAAGCAGCCGGGCTAACCGCGTTGCGCCGGACGGCCGCGCATCTGGCGGACCTGGAGCGGCTGCTGGCGGATATGGCGGCAAGCCTGGATGACACCGCCCTCTACAACGCGGCCGACATCGCGTTCCACGAAACGCTCATCAGCGCGACCGGCAATATCCTGCTTTTGAAGATGATGCGCCCGGTCAACCAGGTGCGCCGGATCGGTTCGTTGCTCACCGCTCGCGATATCGCCGTCGCTCGCCAATCGTTGGCGGGTCACCGGGAAATCCATGCGGCGGTGGCCGAGCGCCAACCAGCGGCGGCTCGCGCCGCGATGGATCGCCATATCGGCCAGTTCGAGCGAGATCTCGCCCATTCGCTGCTCGGCCACGCGGCGGTGGCCGCGACGATCGACGGGACGGAATTGGAAGGAGACGGCGCGTGACTGAAATCGCCCCCGGCGTTCATCGCCTGGAGTTTATTATCGGCGCCAAACCGATGGCGATGCACCTGCTGAACGGAGATCGGGTGACGCTCATCGACACGGGTCTGCCTGATACCCCCGAACATGTGCACCTGCCTGCCCTGCGCGAATTGGGTCGCGCGCCCGAAGATGTTTCACTGGCGCTCATCACCCACGCCGACGCCGATCATATCGGCGGCAATGCCGCGCTGCGCCGCCTCTTTCCCAACGCGCTGCTCGCCTGCCACGCGCGCGACGCCCGCTGGTGCAGCGATCCGGAAGCAATCACCGCCGAGCGCTACGACGCCTACTTCGCCGACCACGGCATCCGCTACGAGCCGGCCGTCTTCGACATGCTCGCCTCCTGGATGGGTCCGGCGACGCCCATGGATCTGTTGCTGACCGGCGGCGAACAGGTGCGATTGCGCGACGATGATTGGTTGACGGTGGTGAATCTGCCCGGTCACACCCTCGGTCACATCGGTCTGTACAACCCACGCCATCGCTACGCGATCGTCGCGGACGCGGTGTTTGGTCGCACTCAGATCGATGTCGCGGGCGCGCCAACCGCCCCGCCCCCGTATATCGACATCGCCGCCTACCGCGCCACAATCGAGACGCTGCGGGCGCTCGACATCGAGTTGCTGCTGACCTGCCACTACCCGGTCATGCGCGGCGATGAGATCGCCGTCTTTCTCGACGCCAGCGAAGCATTCGTGAATGATGCCGAGGCTGTCACGCTGCGGATCCTGCGCGAAGCCGGCGGTCCGCTGACGCTCGCCGCGGCGATCGATCGCGCGGCGCCGCTGCTCGGTCCCTTCGGATTCGCCGAGGATCTCAAGTTCGCTATGCTGCCGCACCTCGAATTGGCCGAGGCGCGCGGACTCGCGGCGCGTTCAGCGTGCGACGGCAAGGTCGCCTGGGCCTGGACCGGGGGGAGCGTCGACCGGTGAAAATCATCCGCATCTCGACACGGGTCGTGAATGCCCGCATGCGCAACTGGGTGTTCGTCAAGGTGGAGACCGACGAGGGCGTCACCGGTTGGGGTGAAGCCAGCCTGGAGTGGAAAACACGCGCGGTGGTCGGTTGCGTGGAGGATCTGGCTCCGCTGGTGCTGGGCGAGGATCCCCGCCGCATCGAACACCTGTATCAGATCATGTATCGCCACTCGTTTTTCCGGATGGGCGTCATCGGCATGAGCGCGCTCTCCGGCATCGAGCAAGCCTGCTGGGATATCTGGGGCAAAAGTCTCGGCGTGCCGGTCTACCAACTGCTCGGCGGCGCGGTGCGCGATTCCATCCGCATGTACGATCATCTCGGCGGCGGCGAGATGAGCGCCCTCTATCTGCAAGATCAGCCGGAGCAGATGGCCGACCGCGCCCGTGAGTCCATCGCCGCCGGCTACACCGCGATCAAGGCGCTCGTCGTGCCGCTGACCGAGCCGCTGGACAGCATGCCCGCCTTGCGTCATGCCGAACGCTGCATGGCCGCCATCCGCGATGCAGTCGGCGACGACGTGGACATCATGGTCGATGTGCACGGGCGGACCACGCCGGCGATGGCCATCCAGTACGGTCAGGCGCTCGCGCCCTATCGGCTCTACTTTTTCGAAGAACCATGTCCGGCCGAAAACGTCGCTGGCATGGCGCAGGTGGCGCGGGCGCTGCCCGGCGTGCCGATCGCCGCCGGTGAGCGGCTGGTGACCCGCTTCGCTTTCCGGGAACTCCTGGAGCGGGGCGCGTGCGCCGTCGTCCAGCCTGATCTGTGCCACTGCGGAGGTCTGTGGGAAGCGCGCAAAATCGCGGCGATGGCCGAGACGTACTACGTCTCCATCGCGCCGCACAACCCGCTGGGGCCAATCGCCACTGCCGCCAACGTGCAATTCGGGTTCGCCACTCCCAACTTCTTGATTCAGGAGGCGATTCGCTCCGACGTGCCGTGGCGCGACGAGGTCGTGACCACGCCGGTCACGGTGGTGGACGGCCACGTCGGGTTGCCGGAGCGGCCGGGACTTGGCATCGAGGTGAATGAAGCCGAAGCTGCCCGCCATCCATTCGAGCAGGAGACGCTGATGCAGACCTACCATCGAGACCACTCGGTGGCCGACTGGTGAGCGCGCCGGCAGCCGCTCCCGTTCCCACCCCGACAGTGCAACCAATCATCGCGGCGATCGGGATCGGCAAGAGTTTTCCCGGCATCCGCGCGCTGGACGGGGTGGATTTCTCGGTGCTGCCCGGTGAAGTCCACGCGCTCGTCGGCGAGAACGGAGCTGGCAAATCCACCCTGATGCAGATTCTGGCCGGCGTCTATCGCCCGGATGAAGGCGAGATCCTGATCGACGGCCAACCTGTCGTGTTCGACAACCGGCGGGATGCCGAAGCGGCCGGTGTCAGCATCGTGTTCCAGGAGTTGAGTCTGGTGCTGCAGTTGAGCGTGGCGGAAAACATCTTCGCCGGGCGGCAACCGGTCGGGCGCTTCGGGCTGATCGACGTCAAACGCATGAATCGTGAGGCGACCTCGGCGCTGGCCCCATTTCGTCTCGCCGTCGACCCGCGCGATCAGGTCGGGTTGCTCTCGCTGGCCAGCCAGCAAATCGTGGAGATCGCCAAGGCGCTCTCGGTGCGGGCAAGGGTGCTCATTCTCGACGAGCCGACCTCCTCGCTCACCACCACCGAAACCGAGCGACTGATGGCGACCATCCGCTCGCTGCGCGATCGCGGCCTAGGCATCATCTATATCTCCCATCACTTGCGCGAAGTGTTCGAGATCTCCGATCGCATCACCGTGCTGCGCGACGGTCGCTACCGGGGCACCTGGCGCACCGACGGCGTCACCGAGCAGGAGATCGTCGCCGAGATGGTCGGGCGCGCCTTCCAGGCCGTTTCCGGCCCCTATATGCCGCGCGCCTTCGGGACGGAGTCAGCGCTGCAGGTCGAGGGGCTGAGCCGCGCCGGTCAATTTGCCGATATCTCGTTCACGCTGCACGAGGGTGAAATCCTCGGACTCGCCGGACTCGTCGGAGCCGGGCGCAGCGAACTGGCGCAGGCGCTGTTCGGGCTGACTCAACCCGACGCCGGCACGATGGCGGTGGAGGGGCATCGGGTTCGCTTCCGCTCCCCGCGCGACGCCGTCGCCGCCGGCATGGGCTACCTCACCGAGGATCGCAAGCAAGCCGGGTTGTTCCTGGCGATGAGTCTGGCCTGGAACGTGGCGGCGCCAAACTTGAAGCGCTTCAGCGCCGGCGGGTTCATGCGCGATGCCGAGGCGCGCGAAGTCACCGAAACCTACATGCGTCAGTTGCGCATCCGCGCCCGCAGTGTCGAGCAGAAAGTGATCGGGCTCTCGGGCGGCAACCAGCAGAAGGTGCTGCTGGCCATGTGGCTGGCGACCTCGCCGCGCATCCTCATCGTCGACGAACCGACGCGCGGCGTGGATGTGGGGGCCAAGGCGGAAATCCACAATGTGCTGCTGGATCTGGCCAACCAGGGTGTGGCGATCGTGCTCATCTCTTCGGAACTGCCCGAAGTGATGCATCTCAGTGACGCTATCCTCGTCATGCATCGCGGGCGAGTGGTCGCTCGCTTCGCCGGGGGCGAGGTGGACGAAGACGAGATTCTGGCTTACGCCGCCGGGGTCGGCGGCGCGCCGATCGCCGGCGCGGCGTCGCACGAGGACATGGCATGACCGATTTGACCGTTCCCCAGTCGACGACGGCGCGGCGGGGACCGCTCTGGCTGGTGCTGCGCAAGCTGTTGGAAGTGCGTGAACTCACCACGCTGCTGTTCTTGATTCTCGTCTCGGTCTTCATCGCTCTGCGCTCGCCCTACTTCCTGACCCCGGACAATCTGAAAGCGATCGTGCTGGGCATGAGCACAACCGGCATCATGGCGGTGGGCATGACGGTGCTGCTGGTGGCGGGCGGGTTCGATCTCTCGGTCGGTTCGGTGCTGGCCCTCGGCGGCGCTTTGGCCGGCTGGCTGATCGTCGCCGGTCTGCCGATCCCGCTGGCGGTGCTGATCGGCATCCTCGTCGGGCCGGCGATCGGGTTGGCCAATGGGCTTCTGGTGACCAAGGTCGGCATCAACCCGCTGATCACCACGCTGGGCATGATGAGCATCGTGCGCGGCGCGGTGCTGCTGATCGGCGGCGGATTCGGCATTTCCAACTTGCCGCAGGAATTCAACAATCTCGGCCAGACGGTCATCCTCGGTTTCCAGTCGCCGATCTGGGTGATGGTCGTTTTGGCGATCGTCGGCGACGTGCTGCTGCGCCGCTCGCGTCCGCTGCGGCAGGCCTACTACGTGGGCGGCAACGAGCGTTCGGCGCGTCTCTCCGGCATTCCGGTCGATCGGGTCAAGATCTGGGCCTTCATTTTGACGTCGACCGTGGCCGCGCTGGCCGGCGTGCTCACCGCGGCTCGCTTCGGCAGCGCCTCGGTGACCGCCGGCACTGGGGTCGAACTGTCCGTCATTGCGGCGGTGGTCATCGGCGGAGCCAGTCTGGCCGGCGGCGAAGGTACGGTGCTGGGGGCGATCCTCGGCGTCTTGCTGCTGCAAGTCATCCAGAGCGCGTTGACGCTTTTGGATGTGCCGCTCTACTGGCAACCGATCTCAATCGGCGGCGTGCTGATTCTGGCGGTCGGGCTGGATGCGATCAGCCGCCGCGTGCGCCACCTGGACGGGCGCGCCTGAATCCTGGGATCCCTCGACGCCCGCGATGGCGCGCGGCGTCCCGGATCGGAGACGCGAGGAGGTACGAGGCTGTGACGGATCCAACGACGAGAGCGGCGGCGCGCTATGCCGCGTCGCGGCGGCAAGTGATGCGCTGGGCGGCCGCAGGCGCCGCGCTTGGGGTAGGCGCCGGACTGACCGCCGGCATGCCGGCGCGCGCCGCGGCCCAGGAAGGCAGCGGCGAGTATGTCGAAGTATTGGCGCTGATTACGCTTCCCTACTTCATCGATCACAAGGCCGGGCTCGACGCCGCCGGTCAGGTTTTTAACGTGCCGACCCGCTTCGTCGGCCCACCGGATCTCGATCTCAACGCGATGATCACCACGCTGGAGCAGGTCATCGCCCAGAAGCCGGCCGGATTGATGGTCGTCGGATTCGACGCCGTGCTCAAGCCGTCGATCGACAAGGCGGTGGAAGCCGGCATCCCGACCGTCACCCTGGACGGCGACGTCGCCGGTTCGAAGCGGCAGATCTTCATCGGCACCGGCAACGTGGCCGCCGGGCAAAAGGGCGCCCAGACGCTGATCGAGGCCATCGGCGGCGAAGGCAAGGTCGTCATCGTCACCCGCGTCGGCCAGGGCAACCTGGAAGAGCGGATCATCGGCTACAAGCAGGCGATCGAGGCCACCGACGGCAAGGTCGAACTGGTTGAGGTGCTCAACGACGACAGCGACCCCAACAAGGCGGCGTCGGTGGTCAGCGCCGCGCTCGGCAAGTACCCCGACCTGAAGGGCATCGCCTGCGTGGAAGCCGCGGGCGGGGTTGGCGCGGCGACCGCCGTGAAGGAAGGCAACCGAGTCGGCGAAGTGGTCATCGTTTCGATGGACCGCGACGACGGCACGCTGAACTTCATCAAGGAGGGCGTCATCCACGCCTCGGTCGCGCAGAAGACGGCGCTGATGCCCTTCACGGCCGTCCAGATTCTGCACACGTACAACAGCTTCAAGCTGCCGATCACCCAGGACGACGCCAAGGCAGGGGTGACGCCGCTGCCGAACAGTGTCGACACCGGTTCGGAGATCATCACCAAGGACAGCGTCGACCTCTGGTTCCACAAGGCCTGAGGGCACTGCAGAAAGCGGCCCCGGCGGGTTTCCGCCGGAGCCGCTCTTCGCTCGTTCCAACCGCGACCAACGCGTTATTTCTGCTCCGGGCGCGTCACCGTCACCAACAGGCTGTCGAGATCGTACAACTCGGCGTCCTTGGCGTTGCCGTCGCCCCACACCGCGCCGCCCTTTTTCACCGTGCCGCTGGTCGTCGCGTCACGAATGTCGCCAACCGCCTTGACGGCCAATTTCACGCCGTCGGTGGCTCCTTTCGGAGGATTGACGGTGAACGAATCCGTCTGGCCCTTGTGAACCTTGCCGTCGGCGTTCCACTTGACATCGACATTGACGGTGAACGTCTGCTCCTTCACCGCATCGTAGACTCGCACCTTCGCCTTGACCGCCCCGCCGCCCAGCTTGCTGTCGATATTGAATGCGTCGGGGCGGGTCGTGGTCCCAAATGCGTTCCAGCGCATCTTGCCCTTCTTCGTGTCGTAGGTCACCGAGGAAACCATCACCAGCGGGCTTTGCTTCCTGTCCGGGGTGGACGTGGCGTTCTTGGTGGCGATCACCGTGGTGATCGTCCGCAGATTGCCGTCTCGCTCCTCGAATTGCGCGTACACGGTGTGATCCTGAGCTTTGTACGTTTCGGTTTTGTTCGCCGCCAGCACCGCGCCCGGAGCCGCGCCGCCGATCAGCAATAGCGCTCCCAACGCCCATGCCGCCCATCGCTTTGCCATCGTGCTTGCATCCTCCCGGAGCATCCCCGCTCCGTCCCGGCGCCTCTATTGCAGAGGCGTAGTCTCCACGTCATGCGATGCCTGCATACAGGAGCGCGCGACCATCATGATTCGTTTCTACTGGATCGCGGAAGGCGAACTCGCCGGTTGCTCGCGGCCAGGAGGCCGGCTGCGACGCGCATCGACGCTGGAGGCCGATCTCACCGCCCTGACGGAGCGTGGCATCGGCGCGCTGCTGACGCTCACCGCGCGCCCGCTGCCAGCCGACGCGCTGCAGCGCCACGGGATAACCGCCTTGCACCTGCCCGTGCCCGACTTTCATCCGCCAACCACCGAGCAATTCCTGCGGGCGCTGCGCTTCATCGACGAGCGGCGGGCCGACGGCGCGGCGGTGGCCGTGCATTGTCAGGGCGGTCAGGGGCGCACCGGCAGCGTGCTGGCGGCCTGGCTGATCCGAGCCGGCGACGAGCCGGAGCTGGCGCTCCACCGCGTGCGCGGCGTCTGCCCGGGAGCGGTCGAAGCGACGTCGCAGGAAGATGCGCTGCATCGCTTCGCCCGCGACAAACCGTGGCTGGCGTGAAACTCGTGCCGCGCCGCCAGATGCTCCGAGCACCTTGCCGCGCGGGCGGGTCCGGTCGATCGCGCCAATGCCGCCTCGGATAGTTTGGGCGCGGCGTCGTATGATGCTGGCATCATCGTTGCGAGTGGCCCGATCGGGAAAACATTCTGGATCGGCCGCCGCTTCCCGAATCAGCGCCGCGGCCGAAATATCGGTCGCGTCGCGTCCCGGCGGATGCGCCGCGACGACGATCTGGCGGAGCCGCCATCGGCGGGGGGTGGGCGATGTACTCAGCGGAGCACCTGGCGGAACGATTCGCGGACGCCATCGCCGCGCGCTGGCGCGGAGGGGCGAACGATGATTCCTTCGTCGATTGGCTCGAAGCTCACTGGACGGTGGATTGTTCGCATCCGGAGCCACCCGATCCACCCCAGGCGGTCAGCCTGCTGGGCGGCATGCCGGCGGTGCGCTGGCATCAATACGATGACGCGATCGTCGGCCATGTCGTAGGCCGCCCGGGCGGTTGCTACTGGGTGCCCCGGCGCGATCCCCGGCCGGCGGCGTAATCTCGCGCCCCCGTAATCCAGCCCCGCGCCCGGCT
>JADLCW010000384.1 GCA_020847015.1 Thermomicrobiales bacterium
CGGTTGCCCAACCCGCACTGCGCGGCCGGGTCCGGGTTGGGACTGGCGATCGCGCGGGATCTGGTGGAGCAGCACGGCGGCACGCTGCGCGCCGCCCACGCCGATGACGGCGGCTCGATTTTCACCGTCTCGCTACCCTTGGCCGAAGCTTTGGTCTGATCCAGGCGGGCGACGTCAGACTGGCGCGGACCCCGCGCTCGCCTCCACAATCCCGAGCGCGTTCGCGGCGCGAGCGCGTTCGGCATCGCTATGGAGGGTCTTATGGAGCATCGGACGTTCGATCGGTGGGTGCGCGCGTTTGGCGAGGGCATGTCGCGGCGCGGCATGCTGCGGCGGCTGGCCGCCTCCTCGCTCGGCGGCGCCGCCGTCGCGCCTGGCTCCGCCCTCGCCGCCGGCGCGCCGAGCGGGCGCTGCCGCAGCGCCGGCAAGACATGCGACGCGCAGCAAACCTGCTGCCGCGGGTTGATTTGCACCCCGCTGGGCGCCGGCCAATTCCGCTGCATGCCGGCCGGGCAGCCGGGGGCGAGCGCCTCGGTGTCGAGCAGCGCCGGCGGCGCGTCCTCCAGTGTTTGCGCGGGCAATTGCGCACCGCAGACCGCCGGGGCCGGTGGAGCAGTTGGCGGCATCGGGCTGGCCCCGGTCTACGTCGTCGATGTCACCTGCACCTACCAGTCGGCCGCCTTCCAGAGCGTCTGCGTGGCGTTGGCGCACGGCGCGGCGGGATCGCCTCCCGTGCGCTCCATCACCCTGCCCGCCGGCGGCGTCTGCGCGGTGGTGGTGGATGAGCGCGCCAAACCTGGCACGTACGAAGAAGTCGCGATCAGTTCGGGTGGAGGCGGCGGGCAAGCCAGCGCGGGCACGGGCGGCACGGCCAACGCCGAGGCGAGCGGCGGCACGGTCGCGATCGGCAACGTGCAGGGCGGCAACACCACGATCGCCGTAGACGCCAGCGGCGGCACGGCCAGCGCCAACGCCGCCGGCGGCGACAACAATGTGGCCATCGCAGGCGGCGGGACCGTCGGTCGCGAATGGCGCCAGGTCAAACCGACCAGTCTCACCGTGGTGCTGGAGGGCAAGGTCGAGCCGGCGCAGCCGACGACCTACTGGCTGGAAACGGATGCCGGTCGCTTCCCGGCCACCGGTCCGGCGTTGAGCCGGGTCGGCACGGCAACTGCGGGAACCGGCGCACTGCGGGTCGACGTGATGGCCTGCGCCATCGGAGCGCCACAAGCGGGGTACGACTGGTTCGGTCAATGCACCGAGCCGGCGGCGCCGATCGAGTTCTCCTTGACCGCCGTCGACGGGGCCGCCGCTCCGCTCCGGCAGCGCTCCAACGATCGCGGGCAGGTGTACTTCACCGGACTGACTCCCGGGCGCTACCGGCTGGACCCGGTCGCCGCGACGTGGTGCTACGCCACCAGCGACGCCGTCGACGAAACGGGGCAGGTGACGGTGGCGGCGGATCAGACGACCCGCGTCTGGATTTTCACCTGCGGCGGGTCGTAGGAATCGGGCGAATTGGGCGCGGCGTCGCGAAGATTCGCGGCGCCGCGGCACAATTTATGGTAGACTAATCGGGCACCCGCCCCGAGGGGTTTCCTTGGGCATGGCCGAGCGATCGGTGTTGTGCACCGACGCCGCACACGCGGCATCGTCACCGTCGTATGCGTCCGAATCGGGGGCGTTTCCTGCGCCGCCGCGGGCAATCGAGGTGACGATGTTCGATCGTTCCAGGCGGGATGCCACAATGGCCTTCCGCATATGTGCCGCCGCCTTGCTCTCTCGCGGTTCGTGCGGTTCGCTGGAGGCGGACCGATGAGCGATGCCGTGCAGATTGTCGAGCAGCGCGGCGCCAATGGGCTCGGCTTGTTTTTCCGCTACGGTTCTGATGAGCGCCTCTACCGCATCGCCCCGCTGCGCGATCCGGGTCAGCCCCGGTTTTGGCGGCTGGCCGTATTCGCCTGCACCGCGAGCGGACTCTGCCGCCTCGACGAACCATTGTGGGCCAGCGCCAGGCAACTGACCCGCGATGAAGTGAACGCGACGCTGGGGACCATCCGCGACGACGCCACGGAGTGGCTGGCCGGAGAGCCGCGAGCCGATCTGCGCGCCTACTTGCGAGTGGCGCGCGCGCCACTGGTCGCGGTCGCCGCCGCGTCGGCGGTTACAATGGAACGCGGCGATCGCGCAGGCTGATCGCCGCCGCAACAACAACCAACATTTGAAGGAGCATTTATGGCGAAGAAACCCCAATACCGCAAGCCGGCCCCGCCGCGCCCCGCCGTCCCGCCCACCGACACCGAGCGCGTCCGGCGCGAAAACCCGAATGCGATCACCGTCGATGGCCGCGTCGTCGACGCGCTGCCAAATGCGATGTTCACGGTCGAGTTGGAAAATGGCCACTCGGTCCTCGGGCACCTCGGCGGCAAGATGCGCAAGAATTACATCCGCGTGCTGCCCGGCGATCGCGTGGTCGTTGAGCTGTCCCCGTACGACCTGACGCGCGGGCGCATCACCTTCCGCCACCGCTAACGCGCGGCTTCTTCCGTTTCGGGCGCGCCTCCGCGCCCGCCGTTGTGTGGCGGCGGGCGTGTTTGCGTGTCCACGCCCCGGCTGCCCTGGCGATTCCGGAGGTTCGGCCGGAAGACGACGGGCGTCCGATTCGCGCGCCGCATGCTCATCAATCCCATCCCTGGCCCAACGCCCCAACCCGGCCGCGCGTCTGCTAGGGTACGCGAGACCGCCGCGTGGGCGGGGCGCAGGGAAGGAGATGCACGATGGCAATCGAACCGATGTCCGATCGCTCCGTCCGAGGCCGCCTCTCGCGGCGGGCGCAGGGGTTGGCGGTCGCAGCGTTGCTGCTGGCCGGCGGCGCCAGCATCGGCATCGCGCCGGCTGCGCTCGACACCGCGGCCGCGCCGCGCGCGCAAAACGAGGCGACACCGGTCGCGGTGGCCGACGCTTGCCCGGATGAGCTGTATGGACCGGGTTCCGAACCGTGGGTGCGCGCCGATCTCTTCTTCGGCACGACCAACCCCGACACCGGGCAGCCGTGGGGCGAGAAGGCGTGGCTCAATTTCCTCGACACCGAAGTGACGCCGCGCTTCCCGGACGGTCTGACGGTGCTGACTGGACTCGGCCAGTGGCGCGGCGAAAGCGGCGTCACGAGCCAGGAAGAAAGCAAGGTGCTGATCATTCTCTTCCCGAGCGAAACCGCTCAGGAAAGCAGCGCCCTGCTGGAAGAGATTCGGGCCGCCTACAAGGAGCAGTTCAAGCAGCAATCCGTGCTGCGCACCGACATCGCCAACGTCTGCACCTCGTTCTGACGCGCGATCGGCGGCAGCGTCGCTCATCGGTCGCGCGGACGAGGCGGCATCCCGGCTGTCTCGCCCGCGCACCTGATGCGCGACGTAGACAGTACGAGCGACCATGAGTCCACGCAAACCACGACCGCCCAAAGTTCGCCCGCCCGACCCGGACCGGGTGGATGCCCAATGGCGGTTGTTCCTGGCGGCGCCGCTGCCGCCCGACGTCCGCGCGGTGGTGCGGGGGATCATCAACGAACTCGCCCCAAAAGATTGGCCGGTGCGCTGGGTCGACCCCGAGACGGCGCATCTGACGCTCCACTTCCTGGGCGATACCCCGCCCGAGCGCGCCGAACTGCTGCGGCTGGCGCTGCCGGCGGTCGTCGCCCGCCACGCCGCCTTCACGCTGCGGACCGGTGATCTGGGCGCGTTTCCCTCGGTGAAGCGGCCGCGCGTGCTGTGGCTGGGGTTGTATGGCCCGGCGCATCGGTTGGCGGCGCTGCATGAAGCGGTGGGCGAGGCGCTGCGCGATCTCGATTTTCCGGTCGAGGAGGGGCCGTTTCATCCCCACATCACCCTCGGCCGGGTTCGCAATCAGGGCACCGAGCGCGTGCCGCTGCGCGCCATGCCGGAGGAGTTGCGCGCGCTGGCCGACCCGGCAACCGGCGTGATGACCGGGCCGCCAGCCGTCACATTCCCGGTGCGGGAGGTCGTGTTGGTGCGCTCCTACCTCGGTTCCGGCGCACCGCGCTACGAGACGGTGGCGCGCTTTCCGCTCCTCACGCAATCTGGCCAAGGGCGATGAGCGAGTCCCCGGCGCGCCCGCTTCAGATCGCGGTGTGCGCGCCGGGGGATGCCGCGCCGGACGTCGCCGCACTGGCCGAAGCGGTCGGGCGCCTCATTGCCGAGCGCGGTTGCACGCTCGTCTGCGGCGGGTTGGGGGGCGGCATGGCCGCGGCGTGCCGGGGCGCGAAAGCGGCGGGCGGCACGACGATCGGCATCATTCCCGGATACGACGCGAGCGCGGCCAACTCGTGGGTCGATCACGTAATCTGCACCGGATTGGGGCAGGCGCGCAACGCGCTGGTGGCCGCCAGCGGCGACGCGCTGATCGCCGTCGGCGGCGGGTTTGGCACGCTCTCCGAGATTGCGATGGGGTTGCGGTTGGGGCGGCCGGTGGTGCTGCTGGGGGCATGGGCGGATGCGCTGGCCACACCTGAGGCCGGCGTCGCGTTGAGCGGATCGTCCGGTCGGTTGCTGGCGGCCGCCACGCCCGAAGCCGCGGCGCACAGTGCGGTCGCGGCGGCGGCCCGCGCGTAGTGCGCTCCGCGCGGCTACGCCGCCGGCGGCGGCTCGATCGTCACCGGTTCGTCATAGGCGGTGATGTCCAGGCGGCGGATGATCGTGGAGTCCTCGCCGGCCACTACCGCCCCCTCCAATTCCAGCCGGCGCAAACGGTTCTCCGGGGTTAACCAAACCGACACGGGCAGCGGCTCGGCGTTGGCGAAGCCGGGAACCTCGCCGCCCACCGCCGCGAAGATGCGCGCGAGATCGATCGTGCCGTCGATGCGGGAAACCGGCGCGCCATCGATCCGGTTCTCGCCGATCGCCACCGGGTCGCTCACCAGCGCCGGCAGCGCCAACCAGAAGGCGTCGGGGTTGACCAGCCGCCGGAACCAGGGATCGACGCGCACATCGTCGCTCAACGAAACTTCGATGAAGCGCTGCTCGGCCGAGGTCGGATCGGACATCCACAGTCTCGACCCGATGCCGATGACGTCGATCGAAACGGTCACGATGGCGGCGCCGGCCTCGATGGTGGCGCGATAGCGGTCTGGCCGCAGCACGTCGCCCTCCAGCCGCTTCAACTCCAGCGCGTTCAGCACCGTGGTGGAGCCGCGCGGGGTCGTCAACGCGAAGTGAAACGAGCGCAGCTCGCCCATGGCGGTCGCGGCCTCGCGCAATCGCTCGGCGGCCGATGCTTCAGCGGCGACCGGGATCGCCACACGAAGGACGAGCGGGGTTACCGCGGCGCAGGCGAACAAGCGGCGACGAGTGAGCGCGGAGCGGTTCAGCATCGATGGCTCCCGGCGGCGAAACGCGCGGTCCAGACCGGGCTATGATCGGACCGGGGGCGGCCTGCTGTCCAATTGTCGAGAGCATCATCGAGCTGGCGCACTCGCGGGGACGGCGCCGATCGCGCCGAATGTGGTAGTCATGACTGGTTGCCGCTCCACTCGGCGAGTCGGCGCCATGTCGATCTGTACGCGCTCAGGCGCGCCGTTTTCGCGAACCCTCCCGGCTCGCGACCGGAGATTCGCCATTATGACCTGCTCCACGAATGATTCCGCCGCCCACGTCATCGTTGTCGGCGGCGGCATCGCCGGTTTGACCGCCGCCGACCACCTGCTGCGGCGGCGATCCGGGCTGCGGCTGACGCTGATCGAAGCCGACGACCGGCTCGGCGGCAAGATCGCCACCGAACGTGGCGATGGCTTCGTCATCGAGCGGGGACCAGATTCGTTTCTCGCCGCCAAACCGCACGCCCTCGCGCTGTGCCGGGATCTGGGGCTGGAAGAAACCCTGCACGGCCCGACGCCGCGCCCGCGCCGCGCCTATGTGCTGCGCGACGCGCGACTGCACGAGTTGCCCGAGGGGCTGAGCGGCTTGACGCCGACCCGATTGGGACCGATCGCGCGTTCCAATCTGCTGTCGATGCGGGGCAAGCTGCGGCTGACGATGGACTACGCGCTGCCGATGCGCGCCGGCGACGACGACGAATCGCTGGGCGGATTCATCCGGCGTCGGCTGGGCGACGAGGCATGGGAGCGGCTGGTGGAGCCGCTGATGGCCGGCATCTCCGCCGGTGACGGCGACCGGCTCAGTCTGCTGGCGACTTTTCCCCAATTGCGGCGGGCAGAACTGGAGCACGGCGGGTTGATCGCGGGGGTGCGGGCGAACCGGCGGGCCGTAGGTGCAGCGAATCCGCCGCACCCAGCGTTTCTCACGCCGGCGGACGGGTTGGATCGCATCGTCCAGGCGCTGGCGGCGCGGTTGCGGACGGCCGGAGCGGTGCTGGAGACGGGGACTGGCGTGCGAGAGATCCGCCGGCGTGGCGAGCGTGCCGAAGTGGTGCTGCGCGACGACCGGCGTCTGGCCGCCGACGCGGTCATCGTGGCGACTCCGGCCTATGCCGCCGGTGAGGCGCTGGCGCGGCTCGACCAGGCGCTGGCCGCCGAATTGCATGCCATTCCCTACGCCTCCAGCGCCATCATCACGCTTGGTTTCCCGCGCGAGCGCATCGCCCATCCGCTGGATGCCCACGGCTACCTCGTGCCGCGCGCCTCCGGCAGCCCAATTCTGGCCTGCACCTGGGTTTCGGAGAAGTGGGCCGGGCGCGCGCCGGACGGATGGGCGCTCCTGCGCGTGTTCGTGGGTCGCTTTGGGCGAGCGGAAATTCTCTCCGGAACCGATGAGGATCTAATCGCGGCGGCCACCGCCGAAGTCACGCAGCGCCTGGGCGCGACCGGTGAACCGACGCTGGCGCGGGTGCAACGCTGGCCGCTGGGAATGCCGCAATACATGCTGGGTCATCCGGAACGGCTGCGACGCATCGAGGCGGCGCTGGAAGCGCACCCATGGCTGGCGCTGGCCGGCAACGCCTACCGAGGCGTGGGGTTGCCGGACGCCATCGCCTCCGGGCAGACTGCGGCGGAGCGGATCGCGGCATGGCTGGCGACCCCGGCATGGCTGGCGACTCCCGAACTGCTCGCGGCTGGCTGAGACGGGGGCGAGCAGTTCGCAGCGGGACGCCGGCGCGATGAGCTGTCGGTTCAGTGGACGGGACGGCGAGCGGCTCCTCGCGCCTCCGCGATGACCGCAATGAGCGACACCAGCAGCATCGGAGCGAACACGACGAGCGTGGCCATCGGCTGGATCACCGCCCAGGTCGCGTCGCTCCAGGTCCATACCCAGATGGTGACGCCATAGAAGGCGGCGCCGCCCGCTGTCCAGGCGATCGCCCGTCGCAAGGGCCAACCGGGCGGCAGAACCGCCGCCAGCGCCAGCGGCCAGATCAGATACCAGGGACGAAAGTTCCAGACGGCGACCACCAGCAGCAGCGACATCGTTTCAAAGGCGATGCGCGGGAATCGATCCGGCGCGCGCCAAGCCGCCGCCGTCCCCACGATTACCCCTATCCCGAGCAGAACGGCGCTGGTGGCGCGCATCGCCGACCGCGCCGCATCCAGCCCCAGCGGACCCTCCAACCAGGCGATCGCGATGGCGGCCGGCGAGGTGAGCGCAATATCGCTTTGGGCGCGGGCGCTGGCGATGACGCCCGGCAGATCGAAGAAGGGCGCCAGCGAGACGATGCCGACCAGCACCGCGCAGGCGACCGCCACGACGAGCGCGCGAATCCGATTCGAGCCGCCGCGGCGCCACAGCGCGGCCAGCGCAGGCGGTCCCAGCGGCAGCGCAACGTACTTGATGGCCGTCGCCGCGCTTAGCCAACCGATCGCCGCCGCGTCGCGGCGGCGCGCCCAAGCCAGCATCGCCAGCAGCAGCGCCAGCGCCAGCACGACATCGTTGTGGCCGTTGCCCACCCCTTCCCAGAGCACCAGCGGGTTCCACAGATAGGCGAGCGCGGCGGTCGCCGCCTGTTTCGGCGCTCGCTCCCGCGTCACCAGAACGATCGACCAACCACCGGTCAGCGTGGCGAGCGCCGCCAGCGCCTTGAACCCAGCCAGCGCCACGCCTTCGTTGTTGCCGGCCAGCAGCGTGATCGGAGCCGCGATCGAGTTCCACAGCGGCCCGTAGGGGGACACGGCCACGGCCCACTCCGGCGAGGCGAGCGCCATCGCCGGGTCATCGGGAAAGGCGGCCGGCGCGGTCGTCTGCGGGTTGGCTCCGTGGGCGGTGAGCACCCGCGAGCGCGCCACGTAGATGAACGGGTCGATCGCGTTGACCGGATACATGAACGCGAATGTGACCGTCAGGCAGGCGCCCACCACGAACACCGCCGGTAGGGCGCTCCCCACCGGCAAGCGGCGGCAGTGGCGCAGCGCGGCCAGATAGAGCGCGAACGACCCTGCCATGCCGAGCGCGTAGCCGGCGAACCCCGCATGGCTGTAGTTCGACAATTGGCCGATGTCGACGAGCCGGTCGGTGCGGCCGGGAAGCGCATAGCGAAGGGAAAACGCGGCCGCGATGGGGAGCATCAGCGCGCCGAGAAACCAGAGCGAGGCAGCGTCGCGGCGGGCGAAATCAGCAGCCCGAATCATGACCCGGTCATCGCACGGGTCGTGCCCGTCGCCGGTCGGTTGCGCCCGCCGCTGGCCGGCGCGGCCGCCTTCGCCGCGGCAAGCGCGTGGTACTCTGAATGCTGCTCCGCTGTCGCATCGATGCCGGCTTGGCATGCTTCACGCTGCCCATCCGCGCATCGCATTATTGTGAGGGGTGACATTTCGATGGTGCAATTGGCGCCGCGTCCAGATGTGGAATTGCCGGAGCGCATCTACCGGCTGGACGAACTGGCGATGAATCTCTGGTGGTCGTGGCGCCCTCGGGCCAATTGGCTGTTCCGGGTGCTGGACCCCGTGCTCTGGGGCACGATGGACCGCAACCCAGTCATGTTTCTTCGGTATGTCAACCCGGAGCGGCTGGCGTGGGCGGCGCTCGATACGCGCTATCTGGACACCTACGACGCGGTCATGGCCGATTTCGATACGCTCACGCAGGAAGGAGCGCGACGCTCCTGGGTCGGCCGCAACGCGCCGTCGCTGATCGACAAGCCGGTCGCCTATTTTTCCGCCGAGTTCGGGTTGCACCCGACGCTGCCGATCTACTCCGGTGGACTTGGCGTGCTGGCCGGCGATCACACCAAAACGGCCAGCGATCTTGGCTTGCCGCTGTTCGGCGTCTCCCTGCTCTACCGCCACGGCTACCTGCGCCAGCAGCTCAACCACGATGGTTGGCAGCAGGATGTGCCAGGCAGCCTGGAGCCATGGACCGAACCAACCACGCTGGTGCTTGGTCCGGATGGCGAGCCGATCATGGTCGAGGTCGCCTTCGAACACCCCGATCACCCGGTGCGCCTGGCGATCTGGTGCGTGCAGGTCGGGCGCGCCCCCATCTTCCTGCTCGACGCCGATATCGAAGGCAATCCGGCGTGGACGCGCTCCATCTCCTCCCGGCTCTACGGCGGCGACAGCGAACACCGGCTGCGTCAGGAAATCATCCTCGGCATCGGCGGGGTGCGCGCGCTGCGGGCGATCGGGTTGGAGCCGGTCTACTATC
Organism: Thermomicrobiales bacterium; assembly: GCA_020847015.1. Lineage (GTDB taxonomy): Bacteria > Chloroflexota > Chloroflexia > Thermomicrobiales > UBA6265 > CADCWF01. Next base: position 9,603 of record JADLCW010000384.1, read on the forward strand.
ATGGCAACGAAGGGCACGCATCCTTCGAACTGCTGGAGCGCGCGCGCGA
>JADLCW010000385.1 GCA_020847015.1 Thermomicrobiales bacterium
CAGAGGAGGGAGGGATTTCCGGATGGATTAACACAGTCGCGCGCAGCGCGCGTTCGGAGCCCCCGTCAACGCGGGCGCCGTCGCGGCGTCGCTGGTCGGCGTCGCTCGCGCAGCGGACTCGGTTCCGTTTCCGGCCGGCTCCTCCATCGATGTCGTCGCCTCCTCCCTGCCCGCATCGATCCCGGCGGCGGACCGGATCGCCGCGGCCGGACCCGTCGCGGCGCCGCAACAGCTTGCCGCCAGCGGGCCAGTCGCCGTCGCCAACGGCATCGCCGCCGCTTCCCGCCCTATCGCCGTGCCCTCCGGCAGTCGTCTTTCCGGAGTGGTCAGTCCATCCAGCGCCGCGGTTGCGCCGGGCGCGGTGGAGAAGCCGGCGAGCTGAATCGCGGCGGCTGATTTCCCGGCTTCGTCCGGCCAGCGATGCTGGGCGTTCGAAGTTCGGTGTCTGGCTCCTGGGCTATTGCGCCATGTAGCCGCCATCCACCGGCAGCACCACGCCGCTGATGAACGAGGCGTCGTCGGAGGCGAGAAACAAAATCGCCTGCGCCACCTCCGCTGGTTGCCCGATGCGCTGCATCGGGTGCGCCTGCTCCATCGCCACCAGATAATCCGGACCGCCCGGTTCCGCGACGAGCTGCTGCACCCGCTCGGTGTTGATGGTGCCCGGAGCCACCGCATTGATCCGAATGCCGCGGTCGGCCCACTCGATGGCGAGGTGCTTGGTGAGACCGGAGGCGACGAACTTCGCCGGCCCGTAGACGGCCTGCCGCTTCTGCCCGGCCAACCCGGAGATGGACGACAGGCAGACGATGCTGCCGCCGCCGGTCTCCAGCATCGCCGCGATGGCGTATTTGCAGGAGAGGAACATCCCGCGTCCATCGACCGCCATCACCCGATCCCAGTCGTCGGGGGTTGCTTCCAGCACGTCCAGCAGTGGGATGATGCCGGCGTTGGCCACCAGCACATCCAGTCGCCCGAAGCGCTCCACCGCCGTATTGACGGCACGCTGCACATCGGCGTCCTGCGCCACGTCGCCGGTTTCCGTTGCGACTTCGGCCCCGATCGCCCGCGCATCGCGCGCCGCGCGCTCCAGCGACTCCGGGTTGACATCGAAGAGAACCAGTCTGGCCCCCTCGTGCGCGAAGAGATCGGTGGTGGCGCGGCCGATGCCGGAGCCGGCTCCGGTGATCAGCGCCACTTTGTTCGCCAGCCGGCGACAACCTCCGTTCGTCTCGCTCATTCCGCGCCCCCTTGCTTCGCGCTCCCCCGCGGCACGATGGCGATGGCTCGCGCCGGACAGGCCGACGAGCCGGCGATTTTCAGCGGCAGGCAGATGAAGATCGCTCCCCGCGGCGGCAGCTTGTCGAGGTTCGCCAGGACCTCGATATAGATCATCCCCCGGCTGAGTCCGAACAGATGCGGGGTAAGCAGATCGTGACAGGCCCCAACGCTGGCGCCGTCCAGACCCAGCGTGGTGACGCCGCGGTCGAGCAGCAGTTGCAGCGCATCCACGCCCGGTGTCGGCCAACCCGGAGCCGAACGATTGACGATGGGATCGATGACAAAAGCGCTGCCCTCCGGCATCGGTCGATAATGGCGATCCCACCCGCTGGCGAACAATGCGATGTCGCCCGGTTGCAGCCGACCGTGCTCGGCTTCCCATGCCGCAATCCGCTCGGCGCTGACGATCGGGCTTGCTCCGGGATCAGCCTGCCCGACCAGATCGGTCACATCGATGACCGCCGCTGGTCCGATCATCTCGCGCAATTCCAGCGCGTCGCCGTTGCGCAGTCCGATCTCGGCGGCGTTGGCCAACCCGGAATCGGGCGGGGGGATGAAGTGGGAAGGGGCGTCGACATGGGTGCCGCAATGTTCGTCGAGCGTCACCCAGCCGGTATGGTAGGGACCGCGCCAACCCTGCACGTCCTGCGGCGGACCTTGCCGGTTTTCGAACCAGCTATACACCTTGCGCTGGAATGGCATGTGGGTTGGCCAACTGGCGGGCAATCGTTCGTCGAGCGTGACGGAGCAGTCGACGATCTCGCCGGTCAGCAGCGCGGCGGCGAGATCGATGCCCGCCGGCGCGGCGGAGCTACGGAGTCCGGGATCGGTCATGGAGCGCCTCATCGAGGCGGCCCGGCCCGCCCGCGTCGGTCGAATGCGGCCAATCGAGGATTCCGGGAGCGCCATGTTCGCACAGCGGGCGTCCGGGCGGGGCCAGGCGGCGGCGCGATTCAGTCGATTCCGAATCCGGCGGCGGTCAGCATGCGGCGAATGCCGCGCATGGTGACCGCGACGCGCCCGAGCATCGCTCCGGCGGTCATCGCCAACCCGACCACGCTCGCCGCGGTTGCGCTCGACGCCTGACTATCGACGACGCGCCCCTTGAAGAACACGATGAATATCAGGTAGGCGACGAGGATGACCGCGCCGATTGCATCGGTCGTGCCGACCACCGCCCGCTCGGAGGCATTCCACCCCAGCACCTTGATGCGAGCGAGCACGATGCCGAGGGCGAGTCCCGCCGCGAACCCGCCGACCGCCCACAGGGGATTGACCCGGTCATGGACCACCCGGACTGCATCCAGCACCGCCACCACCACGAAAATGACCGTGAATGCGCGGAGTTGCATGCGCAATCGGCGATCGACGTACTGCCCGCCGGCGGCGCGCCGCTCCCGTCGCTCGGAGAAGTTCATCGTCTGCTCTCCCGCGGCCGACCAATCGCCGGGCAGATCGCTCAGCCGGGTCGGCCGCCGCGCCCCGGTCCGACCGCTCGACCAGATCGGGTCCGAAAGCAGCTCGGGCTGGGCGCGCCTCTTCCACGAATTCGGCGGCGCCGTGCGTGGCCCGGAAGCCGACCTGATCCTCCACATTCTGCAACGACCGTGCGCCGCGGTCGGGTGGACGAGAGGAGGCCGGCGCCGGTTCATGGGCAAGGCTTTCGCCGCGGCGAGCAGACAGATGGCCGGGAAGTGCGGCAGGCTTCGGGCGCGCCGGAACGCGAGATCCTTCACTACGTTCAGGATGGCGCCCTGCGTTCAGGATGACGCCCTGGGTTGCTGGCGCTCTGGGTTGCTGGCGCTCTGGGTTTAGGATGACACAACAACCGTACGACCGGAACCCGGTGAAGGTTCCGGTCGCATGGGAGATGGAGTGATGCGGCTGGTCTGGCTTGCCGTCAATCGGCCCGGATGCGGACCCGCTCGATGCGCAGCGCAAATACGTTCAGCAACAACGCCGCCAGCAGCACGATGCCCTGCAGCGCCTGTTTGAAGGTGATCGGGATGTTGGGCAGCAGATTCAACCCGTTGGAGAGCACGCCAAAGATCAGCAACCCCAGAATCGTGTTGCGGATGCCTCCCTCGCCGCCGAACAGCGAGGTGCCTCCCAGCACGACGGCGGCAATGGTGCTGATCAGCAAATCCTCACCGGCAGCGGGATTGGCGCTGCTGAGGCGACCGATGAAGAGCAACCCGGTCATTCCCGCCGTCACCCCGGAGATCACCAGCGAGAGCATGATCACCCGGCGGGTGGAGACGCCGGACATCTCGGCCGCCTCCCGGTTGGCTCCGGTCATGTAGACATAGCGACCAAATTTCGTGTAGCTCAGAATGAACTCCCCGACCAGCAGCACGGCCAGCGCGAAGAGACCGATCACCGGCACCCCGAACACCTGGCTGCCCACGCTGCCCAGACTCTTGAGAACAGGCGGCACCTCGAAAATCGGCTTGCCTTCGCTGACGAACACCGACAACCCGCGAGCGATGGTCAGCATCGCCAGCGTCATCATGAACGAGGGGATGCCCACGTAGGCGACCAGAAAGCCGTTGATCGCCCCGATCAGGGCGGCGATCAGCAGCGCGACCGCGATCCCCCACGAACCGAGGTCGATCGTCTCGCCGACGAAGAAGAACGCCGCCAACACGCCGGTGAAGGTCGCCACGGAGGCGATCCCCAGATCGATCTCGGCGCACAGCAGCACGAAGGTGACGCCGGTGGCGGCCACCGCGATCGGCGCGATCTGGGTGACCACGTTTTGCAAATTCTGGGTAGTCAGAAAGACATCGGTCGCCAGACTGAAGAAGATGACCATGCACAGCAGCGTCAGCAGCGGGGCCAGGATCCGCGCATTGCGGCTCGCCCAGCGCAGCGCGTCCTCCGTGCCGCTGCGTCGCCCCGCGCGCTCGCCGGCTGGCGCCCCCAACCCCTGTGGCACTTCATGCGCCATGCCGCCCCCCTATGCGTGGGCCATCAGCAGGTTCTTGCTGACCCGCTCGCCGGCGAATTCCCGGGTGATGCGCCCCTTGCTCATCACCAACACCCGATCGGACTCCGCCAGCACCGTCTCCGGCTCGGTGGACAGCAGCAGAATCGCCACGCCCTCCGCCTTCAGCGCCTGCACCAGATCCAACACCTCGCGCTTGGCCCCGACATCCATGCCGCGTGTCGGTTCATTCAGAATCAGCAGCTTCGGTTGCCGGGTCAGCCATTTCGCCAGCACGACTTTCTGCTGGTTGCCGCCGCTCAGGTTTCCGGCGGGCAGCATTGGGCTGGCCGGACGCACACCGGTGCGCCGGATCGACTGGGTGGCGATGACAACCTCGGCCGGCTGCCGCACGATCGGGCCGAGCAGGTGGTCGAGGTGAGCGAGGGTGATGTTCTTGTAGATCTCATGCCGCGGGAACAGCGTTGCCCGCCGGTTCTCCGACAGGTAGGCGATGCCCAGATTGCGCGCCTCCGCCGGATTGCGCGGCCGGATCGGCTGGCCGCCGAGGCGGATGTCGCCGCTGGTCGGCGTCAGGCGGCCGAAGAGCACTCGCGCCGTCTCGGTCATGCCGGCGCCCAGATTGCCGAAGATGCCCAGGATCTCCCCTTCCCGCACCGTAAAGGAGACTCCGGCGACTCCCGGCGCGATCAGATCGCGCACCTCCAGCGTCGGGCGCCCGGCAGCCAGGGGCGGCAGCGCGATTCCTGCTTCGTAGCTCTCGGCGAGCGCGTCCGCCTCGTGTCCCAGCATCAGTTCGATCAGCCGGTGCTTGGTCAACCCCTCGCGCGGCAGCGTGGCGACCTTGCGCGAGTTCTTCAGCACGGTGACCCGGTCGGAGACGGCCAGCACGTCTTCCAGAAAGTGGGAGATGAAGATGAGGCTGGCGCCGCGCGCTTTCAACCCGGCCATCGCGGTGAAGAGCCGCTCCGCCTCGGGACCGGAGAGCGCCGAGGTGGGTTCGTCCAGCACGATGATGTCGGCGCCGGAGAAAACGACGCGGGCAATCTCCACCAGTTGCTGCGCGCCGAGCGAGAGCGAACCCATGGGGGCGGTGACATCCAGGTTCATGCCCAGCACCGCCAGATGCTCGGCCGCTTCGCGCCGCATCCGCCGCCAGTCGACGATGCCGAGCGGCGTGGTGGGCTGGCGGCCCAGAAACACGTTTTCCGCGACCGACAGCGACGCCATGCAGGCCAGTTCCTGGTAGATCATGCCGATGCCGTGGGTTTTGGCGTCGGCCGAGGAGGCGAAGCGCACGGATTGGCCGCGCAGCACGATGTCGCCCGCATCCGGGGTGTGCACGCCGGAGAGGATTTTCATGAGGGTCGATTTGCCGGCCCCGTTTTCCCCGACCAGCCCGTGAACCTCGCCCGGGTACAGGTCGAAATCGACACCGTCCAGCGCCGTCGCGCCGCCAAATCGCTTGATGACCGCGCGGAACGACAGGATCGGGTCCGCCGCTTCGGGCCGGCCCGCGGCCTCCTGGCCGGCGATCGTCGCTGCCATGGACCATCCCCCGTCGATGGCGGCGGCCCCAACCGAGACTCGGTCGAGGTCGCCGCCACGAATGTCCGCGGAGCTAGTACTGCATGTTGTCGTGGAGCCAGATGTAGCCTTGCGCATTGTCGACGGTGATCGGGCCGCCATCGGTGCGGATGAATTTCGGCAAACCGGCTTTGGCCTGGTCGGTGCCGGAGACGGTCAGGTAACCAGCCCAGATCGCCCCGCCGTGGATGCGCCCGCTGGGGTTGATCACCGAGGCGTAGAGTTTGTTGGCGAGGATCGCCTCGCAGGCGTTCTTCTGACCATCGACGCCGACGATCTTGATCTGATCTTGCTTGCCGGCGGCTTCGATCACCGACGCCGCGGCCAG
>JADLCW010000386.1 GCA_020847015.1 Thermomicrobiales bacterium
CGCAGTGCTTCCGACCGCTTGCGCCGCTCGGATAGCGGCATGGTGAACGCCGTGTAGAGCGCGTCGGCGGTGCCTTCGACATCGGCGGGGGCAATGACCAGCGCGGCGGCGCCGAGTTGACTGACCGCGCCGGCGCCTTCCGACAGGATGAGCACGCCGTTGCGCTCATTGAGCAGCGCACCCTCTTTGGCGACGAGATTCATGCCGTCGATGATGGAGTTGACCATCAGCACGTCGTACCACTTCATCGCGGCCAACGCGCGTGGGTAGTTTTCGCCCATGATCAGGTGGATCGGCTGCCAGCCAGTTTCCACGTTGGCATAGCGGGCGTTGATGCGGCCGACGACCGCGCTGACATCGTCGAGGTAGTCCTGGTACTCCGGCACATCCATGCGGGAGGGGACGGTGATGGCCACGAAGTTGACGCGGCCCTGGAACTCCTCGTGGGCCTCCAGAAAACGGTCGAAGGCCTGGAAACCGCGGACGATGTTCTTGCTGGGTTCGGCGCGATCCACCCGCAGGATGGTGAATTCGTTCCAGTAATTGGGCAAGTATCGGTCGTGAGCGCGCGCCTCCTTGCTGTAGGCGGTGCGGCGCACGGTCGCGGTGTCGACCGAGATGGGATAGGCGCGCACTTCGATCTGGCGGCCGTTCCAGTGGACGTGGGAACCGCCGTAATTGACCTGCACATCCGGCACATAGGCCTCGCAGGTGTACATGAATGAGCGAGCGTGCAGGGCAGTCTGGAAACCGACGATGTCGTTGCCGAGCATGCCTTCGCAGATCGCTCGCCGCATCGCCAACGGCAGCAACCGCCAGTAATCGGGATCTGGCCAGGGAATATGCACGAAATGTTGCAGGATGGCGTTGGGTCGTTGCTCGCGGATCATGCCGGCGCAGAGGTAGAGGTGGTAGTCCTGCAGCATGATGATCGGCTCGGCGTCGAGGGTGTTGCTGGCGGCGAGAATCTCCTCGGCGAAGAGGCGATTGACGGCCACGTAGCCGTCGTGCCAAGCGTCCCACGTTTCGCGGGTAATGTCCGGCGAGCGCGGGGTGTCCCACAGATAGTGCTGCAGGAACCAGAGCAGCGGGTTGCTGATGACGTTGTAGTACTTGTGATAGCGCTCTTCGTCGGGGGCCACGAAGCGGAGGCGGAACTCAGGCGGGTTGCCGAACTGGATCAACTCTTCGCCCTGGCGAGCGGCCACCTCGGCGCGGATGCGATCCCCGTCGGTCATGGCGGCGGCGATCCAGATCGGCTGGTGCTGGCGGGCGATCGCGCTGACGGCGGTGACCACGCCGCCGCTCCCCTTGCGCGCGCTGAATGTGCCATCGTCCTGGTGGGCGAAGGTCACGGGACCTCGATTGGAAGCGATGATTAGCGACCGCTCGGCGAGGATGCGGTCGATCGCCTCGGCGGAAGGAGCGCCGGGATCGGACGCGGCGTCGATCGGTGTCTCGGTCATGGCCTCTTCTCGCTTCGCTTGGCAACGACGGGGAGCAAACCGCGCACGCGATCCGGCAAGGAGCGGGCGGGCGTCGCCACGATTATGATGCCCCGGCCCGATTTGCGCTGAGAGGCGCCGCACCCGGGCGCCAGACCAGGATCCCGACCATCGCCGCAGGCTGATACACTTGAACTGTGACTGGCGAACACCACCCGGATCGAGCGATGGGAGAAGCCCGCGCCCTGGCGGAGCTGGGGGACAACCTACCCGAGCGCGTCTGCCCATGGTGCGGTGGCGCCGAAACGCGATTCGTTTCGCGCGGATACACCGGCCCGACTGACGAATCGGACCAATATTTCGTCTGCGCCGACTGCGGCAAGCCGACCTACGAACTGGTTGCTCTGACCGCGCGGGAGATGCGTCTCGGCCGCTACAAGCCAGGCGATGTTTATCAGGACCGACCGAACCGGACCCGCTACAGCGTCACCCGAGTTCTGCGCGCGGGGGCCAACGAATTTCTCATCTACCTCAAGCCGCTGATCGCGCCCGCCGCAGGGCATGGCTGAGTCCGATCGGCGCTCACTCGACTGGCGGGCCAGCGATGCCGGTTTGGACCGCCTCCGGTCGCAGATGGGCGCGCGCCGCTTCCAATACGTCTTCGGTCGTGAGCGCGTTCACGATCGCAGGATAGCGGTCGAGAAAATCGAGCCCTAGATCGTAGCGCTCGATATTGAGCAGCGTAGCCGCGATTCCATCGTTGGTTTCCAGCGCGAGCGGCAACACTCCGGTCAGATAACTCTTGGCGTCGGCCAGTTCGTCGTCGTCGACCGGCGCGCTGGTGAGACGCCACAGTTCTTCCAGGATGCTTTCTCGGGCACGCTCGATGTTGCCGGGATCGACTCCGGCACGCGCCGACCAAACACTGCCCTCCGGCGCGGGTTCGATGCCGCTGTAGACGTAGTAGGCGAGTCCCTGCCGATCGCGCACACTGGCGCCCAATCGACCCATCAAGCCCAGCCGGCCAAGGATCAGATTGGCGGTGTCGAGCGCGTAGTAGGCGGGGTCGAGACGCGAAATGGTCGGCAGCCCGATCGCCAGATCGGCCTGGCTCTTGCCGGCGATGCCTTCGCGCGCCGATGCTTCCTGGCCCGGCGCCGGGTAGGGGGGAACGACCGACGGCGTGGCGCATTCCGTCGTCCAGTCGCCGAACGCGGCAGCTATGGCGGCGACCGCGGCGGCGAACTCCGGATAGCCGCCCACGAGGGCGATCGTGGTGAGTTTCGGCCCGTAATGGGTTTGATGGAAAGCGGGCAGCGCATGGACCGGGATTGTCGGCACGGTGGTCAGATCGCCGCTGGCGCGCCGGCCGAGCGGATGAGGAGCGGGGAACAGCAACCGGCGCATGGCGCGATCGGCCATCGCGCGGGTATCGTTGTCCGATTCGCGGATGCCGGTCAATAGTTCGTTCCGGACTTTCTCGACCTCATCGGATGGGAAGCGGGGGGCGCGCAGCACCTCGGCGGCCAGCGTCAGCATGGCCGGGAGATCCTCGCGCAGGCAGCGGATAGCCAATTCCACGAATTGGCGACCGGCATCCACGCCGATAGTGGCTCCCAATCCGTCAGTGAAGGCGTTGATCGCCGCGTAGTCGCGCTCGCCGGCGCCGCGCAGCAGCGAGCGGGCGGTAAGCACCGCCAACCCCTCTTGCTCGGCCGGGTCGTTCAATGCGCCCGCTTCCAGCCGCAGCCGCACCGAGACGCTGGGGTCGGTCGGTTGGGCTTGGCCCAGCACGACGATGCCGTTTGACAGCTCGGCACGCTCGAACGGTGGCCGAACTGCGGCGTCAGTCGGGCCGCTCAATCCCCACATTCGGTAGGTGGCCACCGGCGCGCTCCCGGCCGCGGAAGTGACTGGCGACTCGCCCTCGGTGGGAACCAGCCAACCGACCGTGCGGGTTTCCGGCGTCAGCCAGGTTGCAGCAGCGCGCCGCACGTCGTCCGGAGTCACTCGCTCCAGTTCGTCGACCAGCTCGTCGGCGCGCTGATAGCGGTCGACGATTTCCATCTGCCCAAGCCAGAAAGCTTGATTCGTGACGCCTTCGGCGGAGTAGACGTATTGCGCCTTGACCTGCTTGATGGCCCGCTCGAGTTCGTCGGCAGGGGGCGCTTCGGCGCGCAGACGGGCAATTTCCGCTTCGAGCGCGGCTTCGATGCGCTCTGGCTCCACGCCAGGTAGCGCGGTTGCCCCGACACTGAATAGATATGGATCGATCGTCAGTCCCATGTCGCTGCCCGCCGAGCGAGCCAGCCCTTCCGCAACGAGAGCGCGATAGAGGCGGGAGGAGCGCCCCATCGGGCCGCCGCCGGAAAGCCCCATGCCCTTGCCGCCCGAGAGAATCGCGTCGGCGACCAGCAGCGCCGGTGTGTCGGGGTGGCGCGCGGCGGGCGCGTGGTGCGCGACGCGCACCATCGCAGTTGGGGCGGGGTGACGCAGCACGACGCGCCGCTCGGCGATCTGGGGTGGCTCCACGGCGCGAACCGGGGGAGGAGCGGCTCCTGCCGGGATAGATCCGAAGGCGGCATCGATGCGGACCAGCAGGTCGTCTGCATCGAAGTCGCCGACGGCGACGACGAATGCGTTGCTGGGGTGGTAGTAGCACTGATAGTGGTTGTACAGATCGTCCCGAGTCATCGCGCGCAAGTCGGCTGCGTAGCCGATAACCATGTGGCGATAGGGGTGCGCGCGGAAGGCGGCGCCGATCAACTCCTCATAGAGCAGATAGCCGGGGTTGTTTTCCGACCCTTGCCGTTCCGAGAGGATGACCGTGCGTTCCGAATCGGTTTCTTCCGGATCGAACAGCGAATTGACCATGCGGTCGGATTCGATCTCCAGCGACAGATCCAGGCGGTCGGCCGGTAGGGTTTCGAAGTAGGCGGTCCAGTCGTGGGATGTCAGCGCGTTGAGGGTCCCGCCATGGCGGGAGACATCGCGAAAGATCTGACCCTTCTCGATGCTCGGTGTCCCCTTGAACTGCATGTGCTCGACCCAGTGGGAGACGCCGGTCGTGCCGGGGATTTCATTGCGGCTGCCGACCCGGTAGAACACCCAAAAGGAGGCAAGGGGAGCAGCGTGGTCCTCACGCAGGAGCACCTGCAAGCCGTTGCCCAGCATCGTCTGCCGCACCGGGATCGAATGGCTGCCCACCGTTGCCCTCCTCGTATGCGCCGTACCGGATTCGCGTCCGGATGCCTGAATGGGAGCCAGTATGGCGCCACCGCGTGCGCGGTCAGTCAACAGCCGGGCTAGAATGGCGCAAACATCGATACGTCCGCGGACGGGATGCGGCGGCAAGCATGCGAGGAGGACGGAGCGTGGCGCAAATCGACCCGGAGCCGAATTACGATCACCGTTTGGCGGAGCGGGTTGTCTTCTACCTGCAAACGGGCGACTGGCGACTGTTTCCGTTCACTCAAGGGTTCGACGACGAGAAGCGGCGCGCCTTCAAGCACGACCTGCGGGAGGCGTTGGCCGATCTGCAGGATAGCGGCAGCGCCCGCAAAACCTCAGCGGTCGGTTTCATCATGAGCGATCTTCGCCTGAAGGAGACCGTGCATGAGTGGGCAGACGCTGGTGGCGACTGGCCAGAAGGATCATTTCCGCGCGATCCCGTGACCGCGCTCGGCTCCTCCTCTCCGATCGACGAACCGCCAAGCGCCGGGGGCATCAAGGGGTAGCGGCTTTTCGCAGACATGAAGGCGGGATCAAGGTCAGCTGACCCAACCTCCTTGTGCGATTGGTGTGGCTCGGCGTACCTCGCGTCACTTGGCGGCGGCATCCCGACATGCGTCACGAGCCGCGCCTGCCAGCGCGCCGCCCAGCCGTGCCTCCACGGCAGCCTGGAACCTCTGTCCAGCCTGGAGCGGCTCCCGAGGAAGCCGCTCCAGATCCGTCAGTCGCCTACTCGACGGGGCAGTCGGCCGGCGCCTGACCGTTGAGGAAGTACCCGCAGCAGGGATTGCCGCTGTCGTCGCTGCTGGCATTGTAGGGGTAGGTGGTGTCGGCCCAGACGGCGCTGGCGCCGGTCGCGTTTCGGAAGAAGGTATTGACAAGAACCGCTTCCACCAGCGACGCGCCGGAGAGGTTGGCCGTGGAGAAGCCGGCGTTGGTCAAGTCGCAACTCTTGAGATTGGCGCCGGACAGATCCTTGCTGCCGCAATTCCAGACGCCGGAGGAATCGCTGAACGCGCACCCGACGGCATCGAGTGTCGCGACGAAGTCCACCTCGGTCCGGCAGGAGCTGGCGAAGCCCACCAACTGCTCGACGATGAGCAGGGCGAATTTGAAGTCGTGGCTGAAGAAGCCGGCGGCGATTGCGACGCTGGCGTGCTCCGAGTGCTAGTGCACCACGAAATGCCCGTCCGGAGTCAGCGTGACGAGGCCAACCGCTCTGCGCGCGGTCGTCGGGCCGACACCGGGGAAGAGAGCCGCCGCGGCGCGGACCCGCATGGATTTGGATTCGGCGGCGATGCGATCGATGGCCTCAGGGCGCCGCCGCGGCCGCGGCCGGCGAACTTCAGACCGAATCGGTCGATGACCGGGAAACCGTCGATCTCTCCGCGGTCGCGGCCGGCGACGAATACCGGAGACCGGTCCAGGGTGAACCGTTCGCGGCCGACCTCCAGCCGCCACAGCCTTTCGCGAGGGGCGGACCAGCAGTACGTAACCGGGCGATTCTGCATAGGCGTAGTGGATGATCCGGGTCTGGCCGCCATACGCGCCGAGGTCGCGGACGTTATCGAACTGCTCCAACACCAACGCGCCTGCCGTGTTTGCCCAATGCTTACACGGCGGTACTGACCGTCGTGCCGCCACCGAAGATGACGACATCGTCGGCCAGCACGCTCAATCCCGGTCCGACGTTCGCTCGGCGTGCGCCAGCCCGATCAGGGGGCGATCGCTTCCAACGGCTTGGCGTTGCCGAACGTGCGCTGAGGACCGCCGCTCGGAGCCGCCCAGCGCACAGCATTGACGAGTACGCGGCGCACCGTAGGATCGTAGTAGGTCGGAAAACTCTCGTGACCGGGTCGAAAATAGAAAACCTTGCCGGCGCCGCGATAGAAGCAGCAACCCGAGCGGAACACTTCACCGCCAGTAAACCAACTGATGAACACCAGTTCATCCGGGGCGGGGATGTCGAAGTGCTCTCCGTACATCTCCTCCTGCTCCAATGCGAACCGCTCGCCGATGCCCGCCGCAATGGGATGACCGGGATTGACGACCCAGAGTCGCTCGCGGTCATGACCCACTCGCCACTTCAGATCGCAGCTCGTGCCCATCAGCCGCTTGAACACCTTGGAGAAATGACCGGAATGGAGCACGATCAGCCCCATGCCGTCCAGCACGCGCTGCTGCACGCGCGCCGCCACCTCGTCCGCCACCTCGCCATGGGCTTTGTGACCCCACCAGATCAACACGTCAGTTTCGGCGAGGCGTTGGGCGGTCAACCCGTGCTCCGGTTCATCCAGTGTGGCAGTTTCGATGATCAAGTCGCGCGGACCGGTCAACCCCTCGGCGATAGCCGCATGGATGCCCTTGGGGTAGACCGCGGCGAAGCGCGCATCCTCGCGCTCGTGGCGATATTCGTTCCAGACGACGACGCGTAAAGTCTCGATCACAGCGTCCCCTCCCGACTGTTCTCGGCCGCGCTCCGGGCGGCCAATTCGGTTCGCGGCCCGGTTCGGTCGATCGGCTGCGCGGCGAGCGCGATCTCGCGGCCTTCGGCTGCCGAGCGGTAGATCGCCTCGATCAAGCGCACGCGCTCCAGCCCCTCTTCGCCAGTGGGGGAGAAGGGAACGCCGGTCAGGATCGAATCGATGAAGCGGCGGAACACCTCGCCGTGATTGTGGATGGATTGCAGGCGTGGTTCGATGACGGTGGGCGCGCCGTCGATCTCGCTGAAAAAGCGCAGCGTGCCGGTGTCGGCATAGTCTTTGACGTGGATCTCAGCCCCGCCTTCGTCGCCCATGAAGGAGACGCCGAACTCATCCGTGTGGCTGGTGTAGCCGGCCCACGACGTATCCAGCGTCAGAGTCATGCCGTTTGCGAAGCGGATCATGGCGGTGGCGAAATCTTCCACCTCGTAGGCTGCGTCAGGTGCTGCCTTGAAGCGAGCTCCTTGCCACATGCCGCGACCCTTCGGACCAAGCGCGGCGTAGGTGGCAGCGCTGACGGCGGTCGGTTCCGGTTCACCCATGATCCAGAGCGCCATGTCCAGCACGTGGATGCCGAGGTCGATCAGTGGGCCGCCCCCGGCCAATTCCTTGTTCGTGAACCAGCTTCCCAACCCGGGGATGCCCGAGCGACGCATCCAGAACGCCCGCCCATGGTAGATGCGGCCCAGGGCGCCTCGCGCCACTTCGTGCTTGACGAGTTGCACATCGTGTCGGCTGCGGCGGTTGAAGATGACCCCGAACACCTTGCCGCTCTTGCGGGCGGCTGTGACCATGCGCTCGCCTTCAGCCACATTGCGCGCCAGCGGTTTTTCAACCAGCACGTGCTTGCCAGCGGCAAGAGCGGCCAGCGTCACCTCCTCATGCAGGAAGTTGGGTACGGCGATGGTCACCGCCTCGATGTCGGGGTCGGCGAGAAGATCCTTGTAGTCGCCGTAGCGACGCGGTACTGAGAAGCGTTGCTGAAGCATGACGCAGCGGTCGGTGTCGAGTCCGGCTAGCGCGACGATTTCGGCGCGCGGTTCTTTTTCGAACCCCTCGAGGTGAAAAATGCCGATGCCGCAGCCGATGATGCCGACCCGCACGCGTCGCTGCGTTTCCATCCGCCGAGCTCCTCCTTGCGATCGCCGTTCCCGTCGAAAATGACGCTACCCGCCGAGGCGTGCAAGACTCCACACGTCACCCTTGGCCGCAGCGGCGATCGCAGTTATTCACTGCTCGGCGCCGTCAGGGTGATGAGCGTGATCTCCGGCGGGCAGCGGAAGCGCACCGGCGGCCGGTATGTGCCGAGTCCGCGCGAGGTGTAAACGGTCATGCGGCCGACCCGGTAGGACCCGGCCACGTAGCGGCGACCGCCCGGCGGCGCGGCCAGCGGACCGAGCAGCGGCACACGCACTTGCCCGCCGTGGCTGTGGCCAGAGAGCTGCAGGAACGCGCCGCGCCCGGCGCACGCCTCCGCTCCATCTGGTTCGTGCCACAGCGCGAGCGCCGCGGCGCCCGCAGGTACTGATGCGAACGCACGATCCGGGTCCGCGCGACCCAGTAGCGTTTCGTCGAGACCGACGATCCACAAGTCAGCGCCGCACCGGCGGATGCAGCGGGCTTCATTTCGTAGCACGGGGATGCCGTGCTCCTGCAGCGCCGTCGCAACCCGGATGGGGCCAGCGGTGAAATCGTGGTTGCCCAGCACCGCCAGCGTGCCGAGCGGAGCGCGCCGCGCGGCGCCGGCGAACCGCGCGACGGCCGACTCGACGAAGCGCGGGGATTCGGAAGCGAAATCACCACCCAATAACAGCAGATCGGGGTGCTCCCGTTCCAGCAAGGCGAGACCATGGTCGAGGTTCGCGAGACTGATGAATGGGCCGATATGGGTGTCGGTCACGAACCCGATCCGCAACCCCGCCAACCCGTCGTGACCGGCCGGGGCGGGTACGGCCACGTGCTCCAGTTGCGGTCGATAGGGGGCGACATAGCGCGACGCCGCAGCGACCGCGAGAGCGCCTCCGGCTGCGGCCAACGCCAAACCAGCAACACGACGCGTCAATTCGCTCACCGGCTAGACGCTCGCGAGTTTAAGCACCGGCTTTTGCGGCTGGTACCGAATCTCGTCCGCCTCCTCAACGATGCCGTTGCGGCGATCTTCGATCACCTGTGCGATTTCCGCCTTGAGCGACTCCAGCATGTCGGCTTCGGCGACGGTGCGGACGATTTTGCCCTTGCGGAAGATGACGCCCTTGCCGTTGCCGGCCGCCAACCCCACATCGGCATCGCGCGATTCCCCCGGGCCGTTGACCACGCAACCCATCACCGCTACCCGGATCGGCTCGTCGATCGTCGCCAGGAAGGCCTCAACCTGATTGGCAAGAGTGAACAGATCCACCTCGACCCGGCCGCAGGTGGGGCAGGCGATCATTATCGCGCCCTTCTGGCGCAGCTCGAGACTCTTGAGGATTTCGTACCCGACGAACACCTCTTCGACCGGATCGGTCGTCAGCGATACTCGAATCGTATCGCCAATGCCCATCGCCAGCAGCGTGCCAATGCCGGCGGCGGAGCGGATTATGCCGGTGCGCGGGGTGCCGGCTTCAGTGACGCCGAGGTGGAGTGGATAGTCGTTGGGCAGAGCTGCGAAACGGCGATAGGCTTCGAACAACACCGGCAGCTCGAATGCCTTCAGGCTGACCTTGGTGAGGCCGAAGTCGAGATCCTCCAGGATCTTGATATGCCCCAAAGCCGAACGCACCAGCCATTCCGCGCGGAGTTCGACCTGCGCGGCGCCGCGCTCGGCCATCTCGTCCACGAATTCCTGCGTCATTGGCGCGACCGAGCCGAAGTTGACGCCGATGCGGATCGGCACGGCGCGCTCTTTCGCCTTCGCGACGACCTCGCGCACGTCCTCGTGCTTGCGAATATTGCCGGGATTGAGACGCAATCCGTGAATGCCGGCATCCAACGCCTTCAGCGCCAGCGTGTGCTCGAAATGGATGTCGGCGATGAGCGGCACGGGGGAGTGAGGGACGATATCCGGCAGCGCCGCCGCGGCCCGGCGATCCGGCACAGCGACACGCACGATCTCGCAGCCGGCCTCGGCCAGTTGAGCGATCTGAGCCAGCGTCGCCTGCGGGTCGCGGGTGTCGGCGGTGGTCATGGACTGCACTCGGATCGGGTGATCGCCGCCGAGTTTGACGCCCCCGATATCGAGCACGCGGGTGGGGCGGCGGGGGGCAAGCAGGCTCATGAGCGCGCGACTCCTTCGCGGCCGACCCGCGCCGGGCGCGGGCGGCGAGCGGCGCGCGATCCAATCCGGAGATCGCGCACCGGCAGACGATTTGTTTACGGCAGGAACGAGGAGCCGCCGACGATGCGACCCACGTCCAGGAAAGCGACGAGGAACATCACCCCGATCAGGATGATCATTCCCGCCAGGTGAACGACCCCCTCGCGCTCCGGCGGGATGCGCTTGCCGCCGCGCAGCACCTCGATCAGCACGAAGAGGAGACGGCCGCCGTCCAGCGCCGGCAAGGGCAACAGATTGAGAATTGCCAGGTTCAGCGAGAGCAGGATGCTGATCTGAGCCAGCGTGACCCAAAGCGGCAGCGGGCTGGCTTCGATCACCTCGCTGGTGATCTGACCCATGCCGATCGGTCCGGCAATCTGCCCCAGCGAGGTCTGTCCGGTGACGATGTCGCGTAGACCGCCCATCATCTGGGTGATCTGGCCCCACGCCTCGCCGATGCCGCGCGGAATCACCTCAGCCGGCGGCACTTTTTCGAAAATCGGCTTTAGTTTGGCGTCCAGCCCGATGACGGCCATCATGTCGGCGTCGGCGTCGGCGGCGGCTTGCGGCACGGCGAGCGTCAGCGCCGCTTGTTGCCCGTCGCGGTCCACCACGATCGGTAGCGCGCGGCCTTCGGCGCCGGTCAATCCGGCGGCAAAAATGAAGCGGTCGGTGGCGGGTTGACCGCCGATGGAGAGGATGCGGTCGCCCGGTTCCAGACCCGCCGCGGCCGACGGGGAGCCAGGGGCCACGGCGGTGACATAAATGTTGGAGAGGATTGCTTCGGTGATGCCGACGCCCGTCGGGCCTTCGCCCGCTGGCGGGTTGGCGCGTGGGGTGACCTTGGTTTCGATGTCTGCCCCGTCACGCTGGATGACAACGCTCAGCGGCTGACCGGCAAAGTCACGTGCTCGCTGACCGACTTCGGCCGACCCGTCGATCGGCGCTCCGGCCACTTCGATGATGCGGTCGCCGGTCTGCCAGCCGGCCGCAGCTGCTGGCGAGTTGGGGCTGACCGAACCGATATAGACATTGGAGGAGGCGATGCCCTGGAATCCCACCACGGCAATCATCAGCACGATCGCCAGCAGGAAGTTCATGGCCGACCCAGCTGCCAGAAAGAAGGCGCGCTGGGCCGGTCCCTTGGCGTTCATCGAGCCGGGGTCCATGTTCTTGCCGTCCTCGCCGAGGACGCGCACGAACCCTCCAAAAGGGATCCAATTGATGGACCAGATGACGCCGTTGTGTTCCCACCCCTTGAGGCGGGGAGGGATGCCGATGCCGAATTCCTCGACCTTGGCCCCGACCCAGCGGGCCGCGAAAAAGTGGCCGAATTCATGGACGAGGATGAG
This sequence comes from Thermomicrobiales bacterium, assembly GCA_020847015.1. Classification (GTDB taxonomy): domain Bacteria; phylum Chloroflexota; class Chloroflexia; order Thermomicrobiales; family UBA6265; genus CADCWF01. Next base: position 11,807 of record JADLCW010000386.1, read on the forward strand.
TACGGCGAGTATCGGGATGATGTAAAGACCGTTGAGCAGTCCGTCTGACACGAGGCATAACTCCGCAGGGGAGCCGGCGGAGACACCCGCCGGCCGCAAGCAGCATCTGAATGGTCCTACGCGGCGGGCGTCCACAGGGATGCCCGCCGACGCAAAATTCGAATTATGGCGAGTGTAGACCGCTCCTCGACAGGGCGCGATCGACGGTTCGACCGGCGGCGCGGTGACCCGTTCGAGATTCGGCGAGCGCGCAATCGGGTGATTCTGACTTGGGACGCCGAGCATGGCGAAACGCGCGACCATCGACGAATGCGTGACCTGCGGTACAGAACGGACAGGTTGCAATTGCTCGCGTTGGTTTATGGTTATGGTGAGTGTGCTAGACTGCCGCGCCGTTGAAGGATGGCGCTCGTCGGGGTGGAGGTCCGCCTCGGCGTTTCTTGGCGCGCACGGCCGCCGGGGCCGGGCGTTCGCGGTGAGCGGGGAGAGCAACGCGCTACCATGATCGTCGGCGTCCCGAAAGAGGTGAAGGATTCGGAAAGCCGGGTGTCGACGACACCGGGCGGTGTTTCGGAGTACGTGGGGCAAGGGCACGAGGTGCTCGTCGAACGCGGGGCCGGACGCGGCTCGGGCTTTGCTGACGAGGAATACGAGCGGGCCGGCGCCAGGCTCGTGACTGGTCCGGCGGACGTCTACGGTCGGGCCGAAATGATCGTCAAGGTGAAGGAGCCGATCGCGCAAGAGTACGATTTGCTGCGCCCCGGTCAGATTCTGTTCACCTACCTGCACCTGGCCAACGACGAGCCGCTCACCCGCGTGCTGATGGAGCGAGGGGTCGAGGCGGTCGCGTACGAGACGGTCCAACTGGACAACGGGATGCTGCCGCTGCTGACGCCAATGAGCGAAGTGGCGGGTCGCATGTCGGCGCAAATTGGAGCCCACTACCTGGAGAAAACCCACGGCGGCGGCGGGCTGCTGCTGGGCGGCGTGCCGGGGGTGCCGGCGGCCAACGTGGTCGTCATCGGCGGCGGCATGGTTGGCGCCAACGCGGCGAAGATCGCGCTCGGCATGGGCGCCAACGTCACCATCGTTGACATCAACGTCGAGCGATTGCGGGTGTTGGAGACTGAGTTCGGCGGGCGGCTGCATACGCTGGCTTCCAACCGCGAGAACGTCGCGCGCGTCGTGCGCGACGCTGATCTGCTTATTGGGGCGGTGCTGATCGCCGGAGCCAAGGCGCCGAAGCTGGTGTCCGAACCGATGGTGCGATCCATGCGGCCGGGATCGGTCGCAGTGGACGTGGCGATCGATCAGGGCGGCTGCATCGCCACCTCGCACCCAACGGCGCATACCCACCCGACGTTCGAGATCGACGGCGTGGTCCACTACTGCGTGACGAACATGCCTGGTGCGGTGCCGCGCACGAGCACGCTGGCGCTTTCCAACGTCACACTGCCGTATGCGCTGCAGATTTCGCGACTGGGGTTGACCGAGGCGATTCGCCGCGACCGAGCGTTGGCCAAGGGCGTCAATGTCTATGAGGGCCGGATCACCTACCCAGCGGTGGCGGAGGCGTTTGGTCTCGAATACACGCCGCTGGAGCGACTGTTGGCCTGACGATCGGAGGGCGACGCGCCCACACCGTTCCCGCCGCGTCCGAGAGCAAGGATGTATCGGCCGCGGCGACGAACCTTCCAGGGAGAAGGGGATGCAGGAAGACGTCGAGCGGTTTCTGAAGGTGCTGGAGGCGGAACGCGGGTTCTCGCTCAACACCGTGTTCGCCTACCGCAACGATTTGAATCAATTCATCGGACACCTTCAGGAGCAAAACCCGGTCACGAACGGCCGTGGCGACTGCATCGAGTGCTGGGATGATCTGACCGACGACCATCTCACCGCCTATCTGCTGCATCTGCGCGATCGCGCCTACGCTTCCTCCACGGTGGCCCGCAAGACGGCGGCGATTAAATCGTTCTTTCAGTTTCTCCACGGCGAGGGGCGAATGGGTGTCGACCCGGCAGCCTGCATGTCTCCGCCCAAAGTGGACAAATACGCTCCTCGCGCCATCTCTCAGCTCGAGGTGGCGCGGCTGCTGGACCAGCCGGCGAAGAGCTGCGCGCAGGTTGGCGCCCGGCCGGAAGCGTTGCGTGACCGCGCCATGCTGGAAACGCTGTATGCGACGGGCATGCGCGTCAGCGAACTCGTTGCCCTGGATTGCGACGATGTCGATCTGGACGGCAACTGCGTGCGCTGCGCCGGCCGCACCAGCCGCGAGCGGCTCGTGCCAGTGCGCGAGAGCGCGATTCGGTCGGTTCGCGCTTATTTGTGCGACGCTCGGCCGCAACTAGGCCCCAGCGACGAGCGAGCGCTGTTCCTGAACCATCGCGGTTCGCGGCTGACGCGGCAGGGATTCTGGCTGATCCTGAAATCCTACGCCCAGCAGGCCGACATCGGCGACATCACGCCGCACACGCTACGCCATACGTTCGCCACCCATGCCATCGGGCGGGGCGCTGATTTGCGTGAGGTCCAGCACCTGCTCGGGCATGTCAGCATCTCCACCACGCAGGTCTACCGACGGTTGGCCAACGCCAACAACGGCGCCGAGACTCCCGCCGCGCCACGTAAGATGCAGGGACGAGATCTCGATCTGCGCGGCTAAATCCGCTTGCACGAACGTACGCAATGGCACATTTCCGGTTGTGAGGAGCACGGCACGACGATGACGGAACAGGTGCGTCCGGCGACGATGGAGAAGATCGCGGCTCTCAGCAAGCGTCGCGGGATCGTCTTTCCCGGCTCCGACATCTACGGCGGATTGGCCAACACCTGGGATTACGGGCCGCTGGGGGCCGAGATCAAGCGCAACATCAAGAATCTGTGGTGGGAGACATTCGTTCATCGCCGGCGCAATGTGGTCGGGCTGGACGCCGGCATCCTGATGCATCCACGGGTGTGGGAAGCATCTGGCCACGTGCAGAACTTCAACGATCCGCTGGTCGACTGCCGCACCTGCAAGGCGCGCTTCCGTGCCGACCACCTGATCGAGGAGCGGCTGGGCCAGCAAGTCGAGGGGAAGTCGCCAGCCGAGATGTCGGCGATCATCCAGCAAGCAGGATTGAAGTGCCCCAACTGCGGCAACGCGACTCTGACCGAAGCGCGCCAATTCAACATGATGTTCCGGACGACCATCGGGCCAGTGGCGGAAACCGGCTCCGAAGTGTTTTTGCGACCGGAAACGGCGCAGGCGATGTTCGTCCAATACAAGAATGTGCTCGCCACCGGTCGGGTCAAGCTGCCCTTCGGGATCGCCCAGATCGGCAAGGCGTTCCGCAACGAGATCACTCCCGGCAACTTCATCTTCCGACAGCTCGAATTCGAGCAGATGGAAATCGAGTATTTCGTCAAGCCGGATGGCGGGTCAGTCGCCTTCGACGAATGGCTGGACGCCATGCGCGGCTGGTTGCGGCTGATCGGCGTGCGCGATGAGTTCGTGCGGGTGCGCGAGCACGAACGGGACGAGCTGAGTCACTACTCCAGCCGCACGGTGGATTTCGAGTATCGCTTTCCCGGCCCAATGGGCTGGCGCGAGTTGTACGGGCTGGCGAACCGCACCGACTTCGATCTGCGCCAGCATCAGGAGTTCAGCGGCGAAGATTTGACTTACTTCGATCAGGCCGAAAATCGCCGCTACCTGCCCCATGTGGTCGAGCCAACCTTCGGCGTGGACCGCACGATTCTCGTAGCGCTGGTCGACGCCTATGATGAGGAGGAGACGACCGATGTCAACGGCAAGCCGGATACGCGCATCTTGCTGCGATTGAGTCCGCGCATCGCCCCCTACAAGGCGGCGGTGCTGCCGCTGATGAAGAAACCGGAATTGGCCGGGGTCGCCCGCGCCTTGTTCGATCGCCTGCAAGAGGAAATCAACGCCCTCATCGAGTACGACGAAACGGGCAACATTGGCAAGCGCTACCGGCGACAGGATGAAATCGGCACGCCGTTCTGCTTCACCGTCGACTATGAGAGTCTCGATGATCAAAGTGTGACGGTCCGCCACCGCGACGACATGCGCCAAGAGCGCATCGCCATCGCTGACGTGCCAGCATGGCTGGTCGAACGGATCAAGTAACCGCTGCCTGCAACCCGATCGAATCGGGGCGAGGAGGCGCTGCGGCATCTCCCTCGTCGCATCAGCGCCTCGGCTCGGCGCGAGTGAGAGCAAAGGCGGCTGCGGGATCATCGGCCGAACGATTGCCGCCGAAGACGATCGCGTAGCGCAACAGGAAGCCGCCGAGCAGCGTCAGCGCCGAAGCAATCAGGGTCAGCGAACGCCGCCAGTGGGCCGGAGTGATAGTCGCGGTAGCATTCAGCACCAAGGGCAGCGCCAGTCCGGCGCCGGCGGCGCCGTGGCGAACGGCGCGACCGGTGCCGCCGCTCATCAGCGGTTTGGCGGTCGCGCCGAGCCGCGTCAGCCAGCCCCACAGCAGCGCCGCTTCGGCCAGGGTTGCGATTCGCTCCAGGCGAGCGAGAGCGGTCACCTCGCCATGGCTTGGGCGGCGCACGGCAAGCGCGGCCGCGATCGCCGCGGCGCTGCCGGAGAGCGCGGAACTGAGAAACAGCGGACCAAGCAGCAGACCGCGCTTCGCCCAGAGCGGTACGGCAGTGGCGGCCAGCAGCACTCCGGTGTACCCGGCGAGAAACAACCCCAGCGGGATCGTGACGATCGCCAGCGTCTGCTCCGGCAGGCGGCGAGTGACAGCGGCCAATCTCCCTGCCCCGAGGAATCCATCTGATGCGGCTTGCCTCGCCACGCCCAGCCCCGAGACGAGGCTGAATAGGATCAGTCCCCATACTCCCAGCGACATCGGCGAGCGTAGCTTGATCACCCGCAGCATGTTGAGAAACCGCGCTGGTTTGCGCAGATCGAGAATAAGCAGGAGCGGGCAAGGGATCAGCGCCGCCAGCGAAAGGTAACGGCCGGCGCGCACGGTCTCACTCGCGGCCGACCCACGGGTCAGGCTGGCGAGCGCGGCGACGACGGCGGAAAGACCGGAGAGCCCGCCGAGGAAGAAGTAAACGACAACGAGCCAGCCCCAATGGGCGCGGCGGATGACGGGGAGCCCGTAGGGCGATGCAGGAGAGGTGGGGGCCGCGGACCGCCGACGATTCGATTGCGACATATCCCCTGCGTGGTGACGACGTTCGTTCATGAGCGCTCCTGCATCGCCGCGATGGCCGCCGCGCACAGCACCAAGGCCGCCGCCGCCGTGGCGGCGAAAGCGCGCGGTACGATCCGTTGCGGCAAATCCGGCGCGGCCGGCAAATTGAACGTCTCCGGGGCATCGTTGAGCACGAAGAGCGCGTTCAACCCACCGATAGCGCCCGTGCCGCCGAGCATGCGGTCGCCGTAGAGGCGAGCATCGACGTCGCGCTCCCGCAATTGCGCGATGCGCGCCACGCCGCTGGCATACAACTCCTCCACAAAACCGAAGCGGATCGATTCGGTGGGACAGGCTTTGGCGCAGGCCGGCTCCAGACCGCCGCGCAGCCGGTCGTAGCACATGGTGCATTTTTGCGCCGCTCCGGCTGCGGACAGTTGGGGCACGCCAAAGGGGCAGGCGGGAATGCAGTAGCCGCAGCCGTTGCAGATGTCCGGCTGAATGTAGACGGAATCGAATTCCGTGCGGATGATGGCTCCGGTGGGGCAGGCCTCCATGCAGGCGGCGTTGACGCAGTGCTTGCAGACATCGCTCAGCATCAACCAGGTGACTGGGGACCCAATCGCGGATTCGTCGGCGGTGCGCTCGATGAAGGCGACATGCCGCCAGGTCTCGGCCCCGAGCGCGATGGTGTTGTCGTAGCTCATCCCGGTCATGGGACCGAGATTGTCGGCGGGCAGGTCGTTCCACTGTTTGCAGGCGACCTCACAGGCCTTGCAGCCGATGCACAGCGTAGCGTCGGTGAGGAATCCAACCGCCTCCGATCGGAAGTTCGGCTTTGCGGAAAAGGCGATCGCGGAGTCAGCCATCGCCGCGCTCTCCGTCGCGCGCCCAGCGGTCCGGAGCGCCCGGACCTGGAGCGAGGACTTTGCGCACCGCGCAGGCGAACGACTTTCCTTCGTGGATTCGTGAGTTGGGATCTTCCACCAGCGCGGTCAGATCGTTGGCGCTTGCGCCGGTGGCGATGCCGCCGTAGCCGAAGTGCCACGGCATCCCGATTTGATGGACCGTGCGGCCGTCAACCGTCAGTGGTTCCAATCGAGCGGTCACGAGCGCCCGGGTGCGGATTTCGCCGCGAGCGGTGACGATGGCAACCCAGTCGCCGGTGGCCAGCGACAACGCGGCGGCCAGCGCCGGGTCGATCTCGGCAAACCCTTCCGGCTGCAACTCGGCCAGCCACGGCACGTAGCGGGACATGCCGCCGCCGGTGTGATGCTCGGTCAGGCGATAGGTGGTGATCACGTGTGGGTAGGCGGGGTCCTGCGGCGATTGCAGCGGGTTCTCCGGATGCTCCAGCGGAATCGCTGCCGGGTTGCGCGGCTGTGCGGGATAGAGGTGGTTTCCTACTGGCGATTCCCATGGCTCGTAATGGGTCGGCAGCGGACCGTCGCGCAATGCGGACTGGACGTACAACTGACCCAACCCGTCGGCGATCATCAGGAAAGGAGCGTCGCCGGGAAGGGCGGCTAGCCCGCGCGCGCCCGGCGGCGGTTCGTAGCTCGGCGGTTTCGTGACCGGGAAATCGGGCACGTCGTGGCCGACCCAGCGGCCGGCTGCATCATCCCACCAGACCCACGCCTTGCGTTCCGACCACGGGGATCCATCAGGCCGGGCCGAGGCGCGGTTGTAGAGCATGCGCCGGTTGGCCGGCCAACTAAATCCCCAGCCGAGCGCGGCCGGCCCGGATGGATCGCGCTCGCGGGCGCGATTGCGGCCGGGCTGAGGGGCGACTCCGGCGTAGATCCAGCAGCCGCAGGCGGTCGAGCCATCGGCGCGCAACTGGTCGAAACCGGAGACGGGCGAACGGTCGGCGACGCGGTAACCGTTGATTTCGGTCAGAATGGTTGCGAGGTCCGGGTCTCCCGCGGCGTTGGTCGGATACTCCCAGGTCAGCGCCCGGAGTTGCGCGGCCGCCGGAGAGGCGTCGTCCGCGTAGAGTTCGCGCAGCCGCTGGGCGAGACGGTGGACGAACCACGCTTCGGAGCGGGCGTCGCCGGGCGGCTCCACTGCTTTGTCGTGCCATTGCATCAGTCGCTGGGTGTTGGTGTAGGAGCCTTCCTTCTCTGGCGTCAGCGCAGCCGGCATCAGGAATACCTCAGTTCCGATCTCCTCCGGCCGGATTTCTCCGGCCAGCACTTCCGGCGAGTCTTTCCAGAAACTGGCCGATTCGATCTCGAACGCGTCGCGCAGCACCAGCCAGTCGAGTTGACCCAATGCACGGCGGCCGAGACGCGCGTTCTGGCCGCCCACAGCGGGGTTTTGACCCATGCAAAGCAACCCGCGGATGACCCGTTCGCGCATCATGATGAGCATCTGCTGGAACGAGTAATCGCCGCCGATCTGGGGCAGGTAGCCATAGCCAAAGTCGTTGGCGGGGTGGGCGGCATCGCCGTAGTACGCCTTCAGGAGGCTGATCGTGTAGGCCGGGGCGTCGGCCCAACCGCAGGTGTCGACCGTGATGTCATCCAGATAGGCGGCGAGATTGCCATGGGCGCGCTCGGTGGTGGGCATTGGCAGGTAGCCGGGCAGCAGATCGAACAGAGTGGGGATGTCGGTGCTGCCCTGAATCGTCGCGTGACCGCGCAGCGCCATCACGCCGCCGCCGGGTCGCCCGACATTGCCCAGCAGCAGTTGCAGGATGGCGCAGCAGGAGATCATCTGCGTGCCGGTCGTGTGCTGGGTCCAGGCCATGGCGTAGGCGAAGGCGGTGGTGCGATCCGGTGTCGAGTTGCGAACGATCGCGTCAGCGACGGCGGCGAATCGCTCCGGCTCCACGCCGCAGACATCGGCGACCATCTCCGGAGTGTAGCGGGCGAAGTGGCGGCGCAGGACTTGAAAAACGCAGCGCGGGTGCTGCAGCGTGGGATCGCTGGCGGCGCCCCGCTCATCTTTGCTGGGCTGGCCGCCGGGCGTAGCGGTGATGGCCCAGGAGGCGGGGTCGTAGCGGCGCTCTCTCGCGACATATCCGGAGAACAACCCGCCCAGCTCTTCAACATCCCGGAAGGCATCGCCGACCAACGCGCTGGCGTTGGTGTAGTGGCGGACATATTCGCCGTTGTAGTGGCCGCCTTCGATGACATGGCGGATCAGCGCGCCCAGAAAAACCATATCGCTGCCGGCCCGCAGCGGCACGTGCTGATCGGCCAGCGCCGAGGTGCGGGTGAAGCGCGGGTCGACGTGGATCACCGTGGCGCCGCGCTCCTGTGCCTGAACGACGAAGCGAAACCCCACCGGATGGTTCTCCGCCATGTTGGCGCCCATGATCACGATGCAGTCGCTATTGGCCAGATCCTGCAGGAAGGTGGTCGCGCCGCCGCGGCCGAGTCGGGAGCCCAGACCGGGCACCGTGGAGGAGTGTCATATTCGGGCCTGGTTTTCGATGGCGACGATGCCCAGTCCGGCGGCGAACAGTTTCTTGATCAGGTAGTTCTCTTCGTTGTCCAGCGTGGCTCCGCCCAAGTGCGCGACGCCCAAGGTGCGCTGCACCCGGCGACCGGCCTCATCGGTTTCCGTCCAGGTCTCGTCGCGTGTTTGCTTGACCAATTGGGCGATGCGCTCCATCGCCCAGTCGAGCGAGCGCTCCTCCCACTCGGTTGCGTAGGGAGGGCGGTATTTGACGGTGGTGAGGCGCAGCGGACTCTGCGCCAGACCGCGTGTCGCGGCGCCTTTGGGGCAGAGCGTGCCGGCATTGACGGGACTGTCCGGGTTGCCTTCGATGTCAACGATCTCGCCATCGCGCGTGTAGATCAGTTGCGAGCAGCCGACGGCGCAGTAGGGGCACACGCTCACCGTGACATCGGCGTCGGCAATACGCGGCGCGAGCGTCAGCGTGCGCCGGCTGGGCGGATTCGGCAGCACGCCGACGTGTCGCCGCAGAGAATGCAACCAGTCACTCATCGCATCGCTCCTGGGATGCCGGAACCGGACCGGGCGACCCGTCTCAGCGCGGCAGGCGCACCCGTGCAAATCCGGATTCCGGCCTGTCCACTCCGTCCGCGTGGTAGGGCGGTGCGTCTTCAGCCACCGCCGCCAACCCGTCGCGGGTCAAATCATCGACCAGACCGCGCAGCCAAGGCAGATCGGCCTCGGTGAATCCTGATTTCACCAGCGGGCCAAGCTCACGCAGCGGGATGCCAATCTCGGCGGACGCCCCGCCCAGTTCGCGGAGTGCGTCAACCGCTCGTCCACGGTAGTACCGATTTGACCCGGCGAAGATTTCCTCGCGCTTTTTGCGGACGCCTTTTGGCGTGGCGGCGATCGCTCCCGCCATCGCCGGGCGTGCCCGGCAATATGCCCCCAGCGGGCAGACCACGCAAGCGGGTTTGCGCGCGGTGCAATGCAGCGCGCCAAATTCGATGAGCGCCTGATTCCAGAGCCACCCCTCGTCGGGCGGCACGACGTCGGCGGCAACCGCCAGTAGCTCGCGTTCGCTGGCAGTCGGACTGGGCAGGTCGGGACCGAAGAAGACGCGATGGATCACGCGCCGCATATTGGTGTCGAGGAAGGCAACATCGCGCTCGAACGCGAAACAGGCGATCGCGCCGGCCGTGTAGGGGCCGATCCCCGGCAGCGCGCGCAGCCCGGCCACATCCGACGGCCAGACGCCGGCGTGCTCTTCGACGACCGCCCGGGCAGCGCGCTGCAGATTGACCGCGCGCCGGTTGTAGCCGAGTCCAGCCCACAGGCGGATCACCTCGGCGGTCGGAGCGGCGGCGAGCGCGGCGGCGGTGGGGAACCGCTCCAGAAACGCCTGGTAGTAGGGAATCACCCGATCTACCTGGGTTTGCTGGAGCATGATCTCCGAAACGAGAATGCGATAGGGATCGCGCGTGCTCCGCCAAGGCAGATCCCGCCGGTTGGCGGCGAACCATCCAAGCAGAGCGCGAGCGACGCCGGTCAGCCGGTCGGCATCGCCCGCGGCGCCTCGATCGGCCAACTCGTTATCGGACATCGACCCCGTCGGCTCAATTATCGCCTCCGTCAGATCAGGATTCCTTCTGGGGTCGCTTGATTTCATGCAGGTAGGGGCGATGACGAGCCGTCTGGATGACGTCGCGGAAAACCGCGACGGCTTCGTCGGCGGGCGCGGGCGGCTTCATTTTCACGTAGACCGCCTCGCCGCCGGGGAAGACGAATGTCGGGGTGCCGAAGACGCCGTACTCGCCGCGCGCGCGCGTGTAGTCGGTTCCAATCTCTGTCAGCGCCGAACGATCGACCCGGTCGGTGTCAAACTTTTCGAGATCGAGCCCAGCCTGTTCGGCAGCCGCGCGCAGCGTCTTGTCGCGACCGTGATCCTTGCCTTCCTCATGCTTGAGCGCAAGTAGCGCGTAGTGGAAGCGCTCGAACGCCTCCTCGCCCTGCCGGCGCGCGGCAATGGCGGCCCGGAACGCGGCTAACCCTTTGCTGCGGAAATCATCAGGCTGCTCCCATAGTTTCCATTCGGGACCGTGGGGAGAATTCACCTGTTCCAGCGGGAAGAAGCGCCAGGTGATTTGAACCTCATCGCCAAGTTGACGCTTGACCTCGCGCAGCCACATGGCCGCAGCGTAGACGAAGGGGCAACCGTAATCGTAGAACACCTCGAACTGGACCGGATCGCTCACCGTGCATCCTTTCGTCCCGGCCGCATTCGTTCCCGGAATGCGGCGTACGCAAATGCGACCTGACGGCGCGTCTCAGCGAGCGCGCCGCTATTGTCGATAACTGTATCAGCAACTAGAATTTTAGCCTCCGGAGGCGATTGGGCGGTAATCCGCCGCCGAGCCTCGGTCTCATCCAATCCGCTGCGCGCCATCAGCCGCCGCAATTGAACTTCGGGCGCGCAGGTCACTGCCCACACGGCGTCGCAGTCGGCCGCGATGCCGCTTTCGATCAGCTTGATTGCATCCACGGCCACCACCTCGGCATGGGAGGCGGCGACCCGGCGGCGAATTTCGGCGCGCACCGGCGTGCGGACGAGCGTGTCGAGCGCGGCCAGCGCCGCCGGATCGGAAAACACAATAGCGCCAAGACGGGCACGGTCCAGGCCGCCGTCGGGCGCGACGATCGCCGGGCCGAACCGCTCGCGGATCGTCGCCAGCAGCGGCGCGCCCGGCGCGACCAACTGGTGATAGACCCGGTCGGCGTCGATCGTCTCGGCGCCCAGTTCGGCGAGCATGTCCAGCACCGCGCTTTTGCCGCAGGCGATGTTGCCGGTGACGCCGATGCACGCCGGACTCGCTCTAGTTAGTTCAGCCACTCGCCACCAGCTCGGCTTCGGCGGACAATTCCTCCCAGTTGGCGTAGGCCGATTCCAGATCCTCCTGGGCGCGAGCGTATTCCACACCGAGCCGATCCACGGCCGCCACGTCGGCGTCGATGCTGGCGACGGTCAGCGCATCGCTCAACTCGTTCAGCCGCCCTTCCAGACGGGCGATTTCCCGCTCCGCCTGAGCGAGTTGCTTCTCGGCCGCCGCGCCGCGGGGCCGGCGAGCCGGTCGCGGTTCGGACGCCGGTCGGACTGGGGCCGGTTCCGAAACCGGTTCGGGTTTCGGGGTCGTCTGCTTGTTCAGGTGGCGCTGATAGTCGGTGTAGTTGCCGAGATAGGGCGTCAGGGCGCCGTTCTGAATGGCCCAGACGCGGGTCGCCACCTGGTCGATGAAAAAGCGGTCGTGCGAGACGAGCAGAACGGTGCCCTCGAACTGCTGGAGCATCGCTTCCAACGTCTCGCGCGTATGAATGTCGAGGTGGTTGGTCGGCTCGTCAAGAATCAGGAAATTGGCCTGCTGCAGCATCAGGCAGGCTAGCGCCAGCCGCGAACGTTCGCCGCCGGAGAGCGAGCCGATCCGCTTGAAGACATCATCGTCGCTGAACAGGAAGCGACCCAGGTAGGTTCGCGCCGCCTCTTCCCCCATCGGCTGCGTATCGAGCAGCACGGAGAGGGGCGTGCCTTCGTTGGGCAGCCGCTCGTGTCCTTGCGCGTAGTAGCCAGGTTTGACATTGGCTCCGAACCCGATCCGTCCCTTCAGCGCCGGAATTTCGCCGATCAGGGTGCGCAGCAAGGTCGACTTGCCGCTGCCGTTTGGTCCCACCAGAGCGACCCGGTCGCCGCGCTCGATGGTCAACTCTGGCGTCTGCACGAGTAGCTGCTGACCGTCGGAGCCAATGTAGCCGGCGCGCAGCGGCGACATCGACAGCACCTCGCGCCCACTGCGGATCGCGGGGTTGAGCTTGAGATTGAGTCCTTCATGCTCCTGCGGGCGATCGATGCGCTCCAGCCGATCGAGCCGAGTCTGACGACCACGCGCCTCGCGGGAGCGCTGCCCTGCCTTGTATTTGCGGATGAACTCCTCGGTGCGGGCGATGAACGCCTGCTGCTCCTCGTACTCCTGCAATCGTCGGGTCATCCGTTCCTCGCGGAGATCCAGATAGCGGGCGTAGGGCGCGGGGTAGTCCTCCAGGCGGCCGAAGGAAAGATCGAGGGTGCGGTTCGTGACCCGGTCGAGGAAGTAGCGGTCGTGGGAAACGATCAAACAGGCCCCGTTCCAGGATCGCAAGAACTCTTCGAGCCACTCGACCATGGCCAAATCGAGGTGGTTGGTCGGCTCGTCGAGCAGCAGCAAGTCGGGACTGGTCAGGAGCGCCTTGGCGAGCGCGACGCGGGTTTTCTGGCCGCCGCTGAGTTGTTCGACCGGTTCGTTGAACTGGTTCTCGGTAAACCCGAGTCCCATCAGCACTTCGTCCGTGCGGTGCTCGACGTCGTAGCCGCCGGCAGCCTCGAATCGGATTTGCAGCCGATCGTATTCGGACAGCAGCGCGTCGAGGTCGTCGCCGGCGGCCTCGGCCATGGCATGCTCGATCTCGTGCATGCGCGCGCCGGCCTGCAGCGCCTCTGCGAACCCGAGCCGGGCTTCTTCGCGCACCGTGCGCTCGCTGGAGAAGTTTGGTTCTTGCGCCTGATAGTAGACGCGAGCGCCGCCGGCGAGAGCGACGGTTCCCCTCTGAGCGTCGTCGATGCCGGCGATAATGCGCAGCAGCGTCGATTTTCCGGCGCCATTGACGCCGACCAGCGCCGCGTGTTCGCGCTCGGCGAGCTGGAAGGTCACATCGGAGAAAATCTGCTCGGCGCCGAACGACTTGCCGAGTTGGGAAACACCGAGAACGATTGGGAAAGCCATCTATCAGTCAATCCAGGATGAACGCGAACCGGGACAGGCACGAAAAGGCGCGGCGATCCCGAGCTTTGCCCGAGCGCCAACCGCTCCCGAAAGTATAGACTCCCGGGCCGCGCGCGATTGCCGCGCGTAATCTCTGCGCAATGCCTGGATCACGTCGTTGCGGCCTCGCAGAAGTGTACGTACACTTCAGGCGCATGCGGCGGACTGGCGATTGGACTTGACGCCGAGGCGGATGCGATGACTTGGCCAGCGACGGCGGAATGGACCCCCGGGGGTGAATTGACGATTGGCGGGGTGGCGGCAAGCGCGCTGGCCGAACGCTACGGCACGCCCCTCTACGTCTTCGACGAGGCGACACTGCGAGGGCGGGCACGCGCCATCCGGGCGGCGTTCACCGCGGCGTGGCCGCGTTCCCGCGTGGTCTACGCCGGTAAGGCCTACCTTTCCCCGACGCTGGCAGCGATGCTCTGGGAGGAGGGAATCGGGCTGGATGTGGTCGGCGGCGGCGAGCTGTACGCGGGTCTCGCCGCCGGTGTGCCGGCCGCCGCGATGACGATGCATGGCAACAACAAGAGCGAACGGGAGCTGCGGGAGGCGCTGGAGGCGGGGATCGGGTCGATCGCTGTCGACAACGACCTGGAAATCGAGATGCTGGCGCGGCTGGCGACCGAGCAAGCTTCCCCAATCCCGATCGTGATGCGGCTCAACCCCGGCATCATCCCCAACACGCACGCCAAGATGCTCACCGGGGCGCTCGATTCGAAGTTCGGCTTTCCAATTACAACGGGGGCAGCCGCGGCAGCGGTGGACCGTGTGGTCGCCGCCGGTTGCTTCGATCTGGCTGGCTATCACGCGCACGTCGGTTCCCAAGTGTTCGACCCGGCGTTGGTCGCGGAAACCATCGGCGCGTTGCTGGCGTTCGCTGCCATCATGCGCGACCGGCACGGCATCGCTCCGCGAACGATCGTTCCCGGGGGCGGTTTTGGCGTGGCCGATGACGCATCGGGGGATGATGTCTCGATCGAGACCTGGGCGACAACCGCGGCGGCGGCGCTACGCGAAGGTTGCGCGCGCTACGGGTTCGCCGAGCCGGAATTGGTTGTGGAACCGGGGCGGGCCATTATTGGGCCGGCCGGGGTGACGCTCTACCGCGTGGGAGCGCGCAAGGAGATTCCCGGCGTCCGCACGTACGTGTCAGTTGACGGCGGCATGTCCGACAATATTCGCCCGGCGCTGTACGGGGCTGCCTATTCAGCGGCGCTGGCGAACCGAACTGCAGAGGGTCCGTACGAGCGAGTGTCGATCGCCGGCAAATATTGCGAATCCGGCGATGTTTTGATCGAGGCGATCGATTTGCCGCGACTGCAACCAGGCGATCTGCTGGCGGTGCCGATGACCGGCGCCTACTGCCTGGCGATGGCCAGCAACTATAATCTGGCTCCGCGGCCGGCGGCCGTGCTGGTGAACGATGGGGTCAGCCGGTTGTTCCGCCGGCGCGAGACCTACGCCGATGTCCTGGCGAGCGAGTTGCTGCCGGAATTGGCGACGTCGTGACCCGGACCGTGCGACGCGGGCCGGTTGCCGCTATCGCCTCCGGCGGTGTAGCGTTGCGCTTCGCTTCCCGAAGGGGGAACCATCGCCAGGCACGGCCGGCGGCGACGCGGATCGATCGTGCGCCCGTGCCGGACTCCCGCCGCCAATGGCGTTCTCCCGGGCTAGTAGGCTCGGGCACGACAAGGGGCTGTTGATGCCGACGCCCAAGAAGCAACCGCCCCAGGACTGGATCGTCGATAGTGTGGACGAGCCGCCGGCGGGACCGGGAGCGACCGCTCGCCGGGACGCCGGAGCGCGCGAAGCAGGTGCGACGACGGTCGACCCGACGGCGATGCCGGCGCCAGATCGCGTGGGTAGCCTTGCTGACGGCGGCGCCGCTGCCGACGCTTCCGATAGCGCGCCGAATCGGGCGGACGCGCAACTGGCCCAGTTGGATCGCGCGCTGGCCGAACGCACTGGCGTCGTGTTGGCGGACCTGGCCGCCGACCAGGATGAGGAACCTGCCGATCTCAATTTGCAGGCGACCAACTACGACATCGGCGCCATTAGTCTCGACGATCCTGTGCGCATGTATCTGCGCGAAATCGGGCGAGTGCCGCTGCTTACCGGTGGGCGAGAAGTCGACCTCGCCAAGCGCATGGAGCGCGGCGAGTATTTGTCGGTCAAGCAGGCGCAACTGCGCGATGACTTTGGCCATGTGCCGGATGCCGATGTGGTGGGTCGAGCCATCTACCACAGCTTCCGAGCCGGCTGGGTTCACGTTGCCACATTGGTGCGGGAAATCAGCCCTGAGGATCGGCTGCCGCCGAAATCAATCTGTTTGCGGCGGGCATTGCCGATCACGCAGGCGCCGGAGGCGGCGGTCGCCGCGGTTTGTGGACGGCTGGAGCTAACGCCGGAAGAACTGGAAGAATCGCTGCGATTACGCACGGTTGAATGGGATCTCCTGCCGAGCGCCATCCAGAACATGATTCGCGACACCGAGGAGTGGCCGGACGACGCCGAGGTCGATCGGGTGTTCCGCGAGCATGTGGAGCGGCTGCGGCGAAGCTGGGATCGCCAGATCGAGCAGGGGCGGCAGTCCAAGGTGGCGCTGACCGAGGCCAATCTGCGGCTGGTCGTTTCCGTGGCGAAGAAATACGTTGGCCGCGGCATGTCGATGCTGGATCTGATTCAGGAAGGCAATCTGGGACTGATCCGGGCGGTCGAGAAATTCCAGCACCATAAGGGATACAAGTTCAGCACCTACGCCACCTGGTGGATCAGACAGGCGATCACCCGGGCGATCGCCGATCAGGCGCGCACAATTCGCATTCCCGTCCATATGGTCGAGACGATCAACCGGCTGATCCGGACGTCGCGCCGGTTGCAGCAGGAGCTGGGGCGAGAACCGACTTCGGAAGAAATTGGGGCGGAAATGCAGCTCGATCCGGAGCGGGTGCGTGAGATCATGAAGATCTCCCAGGAGCCGGTGTCGCTGGAGATGCCAATTGGCGAGGAAGAGGACAGCAATCTCGGGGATTTCATCGAGGACAACAAGATCCTGGCCCCGGCTGACGCCGCTTCCCGCCAGATGCTGAAGGAGCAGATGGAGGACGTGCTGGGCACCCTTTCCGAGCGCGAGCGACAGGTGTTGGCCATGCGCTTCGGGTTGGAAGACGGACGCACCCGCACCCTGGAAGAAGTTGGCAAGGCATTCGGCGTCACTCGGGAGCGCATCCGCCAGATTGAGGCGAAGGCGTTGCGCAAGCTGCGCCATCCGAGCCGCTCCAAGAAGCTTAAGGATTTTTTGGACTGAGTCGGGGAGTCGAAGGACCGAAAAGTAGACTGGCATCGGCATTCGCCTGCCCGACTTCTCGACCCGCGTAGAAAGTGTGAGTTATTCGCTATGCTGATCGATCGTGCGCGCATCTACGTCAAGGCCGGCGACGGCGGTAATGGCTCGGCGTCGTTTCGGCGGGAGAAGTACGTGCCGAAGGGCGGCCCCGACGGCGGCGATGGCGGCCGCGGCGGCAATGTGCGTCTGTTGGCGCAAGCGAACCTGACTAGTCTTCTGGCGTTCCAGTTCAACCAGCGCTTCACGGCGGGGGCTGGCGGGCAAGGACTCAGTCAATTGCGCCACGGCAAGAACGGCGAGATGCTGACCATCGGCGTGCCGGTGGGCACGGTGGTGTGGGATGACGAGACGGACGAGCTGCTCGCCGATCTCACCGAACCGGACATGACGACGATTGTGGCGCGCGGCGGCCGGGGCGGGCTGGGCAACGTCCACTTCAAGAGCTCCACGCGCCAGGCGCCGCGCATCGCCGAGCTGGGCGAACCGGGACAAGAGCGCTGGCTGCGGATGGAACTGCGGCTGATCGCCGATGTGGGACTGGTCGGATTGCCCAATGCCGGCAAATCGACGTTGCTCGCGGCCGCTTCAGCGGCGCGACCCAAGGTTGCAGACTATCCCTTCACGACGCTGCAGCCGTATCTTGGCGTGGTGGAGATTGGTGGACCGGGCGGGCAGACCTTCGTGATGGCCGATATTCCCGGACTGATCGAGGGTGCTGCGGAAGGAGCCGGGTTGGGTCACGAGTTTCTGCGGCATGTCTCCCGCACCAAGGTGCTCATCCACGTGCTGGATGCATCGGGCGGTCTCGAAGGGCGCGATCCGCTGGCGGACTTCCGGATTATCAATGACGAATTGGCCGCCTATGATGAGGCGATGGCCGAGAAGCCAATGCTGGTCGCCCTTAACAAGATCGATTTGCCGGAGGCGCGCGAGCGACTGCCCCGTCTCAGGCGGGCGCTGGAAGCGGAAGGGCGGGAGGTGTTCACCATCTCCGGAGTGACCGGCGAGGGCGTGCCGACGCTGCTGCGGGCGGCTGCCGAGGAATTGCGCGCGGTGGTGGAGCGCGAAGCCGAGGAAGCTGCTGCCGAAGAACGCAAGGTCTACACGCTGCCGGAGGTGGACGAGCGTCGTTGGGAGGTGACCCAGATCTCGCAGCACCATTTCGCGGTGACCGGGATCGGTATCGAGCGGTTTACGCGAATGACCAACTTCGACAACGAAGAGGGCGCCGAACGTTTCCAGCGACGGTTGGAATCGACGGGGATCAATGCCGAGTTGACCCGGCAGGGCATTCTTCCGGGCGACGTGGTTCATATCGCCGGTCAGGAACTGGTCTGGGGCGAAGAGCACGAACTAGACGAGATTTAGCGAGGAACGTCGGCCGGGGGCAAGAGCGCCCGGCCGCTCCCGAGTCATCACGCCTGCGCCGGGGTTTGCGCCTGCGGCGCCGCATCCGATGCCGCGCAATGGAGTCAGGTCAAGGGCGGTGCTCCGGCGGCAGCAATGCCGAAATGGCGACCATGATGCGGTCGGTCGCCTGCTGTGAGGAGATCCGCGGCTCACCGGGCCGAGACGCCACATCGATCGGGGCGCCAAAGCGAATGGTGACGCGTGGCCGCCCTCGCGGCCCACGGCGCCCTTTCTTGCCGTTGCCAGGCAGCGCCTCCGTGCCAGTGATGGCTACCGGCAGCACCGGCACAGCACCGCGCAGCGCGAGGAGCCCGGCCCCCGGTTGTCCGGACCCCAGTCGACCAGTCATCGAACGAGTGCCTTCCGGGAACATCGCCACCGGTTCACCCTGCGCCAGTGCGGTTTCCGCATAGCGGATGGCCCCGCGGTCGGCTTTGCCGCGATCGACCGGGAAGGCGCCGGCGAACCAGAGCAGCCGCGACAACAGCCTGTTGGCGAAGAGTTCCTTCTTGGCCATGAACAGGAGCAGCCGCGGATAGGCGGCGGCGATCAGAATAGGGTCGGCGTTGTGCAGATGGTTGGCGGCCACCAGCGCCGCACCTTGGCGGGGCACATGCTCCAACCCCTCGATGCGCAACCCGAGCAGCAGCCGCGCCAGCGCGAGCAGCACAACGCGCACGGCCGACCGGGCGCGACCGTGCAACGTGCCGCGGACGACGTCGATCGGCGCTCCGGGAGCGCGTCCACTCATTGGGTCTCGCCGCGGACGACAGCTTCAGTCGGTGTCCAGATCGCACGCGCGCGCTCCTCGATGCGGTCGACCACCTCCGGTACGGTCAGGCGATCGGTGTTGAGAACGAGCGCGTCGGCAGCGGCGCGCAGTGGTGACGCGGCTCGCCCGGTGTCGATCGCATCGCGCCGTCGAAGATCGGCCAGTACGGCATCGAAATCGACCTCGACGCCGCGCTCGCGCAATTCCGCGAAGCGACGCCGCGCCCGCTCTTCCGGGCTGGCCTCGAGAAAAATCTTGACCCCTGCGTCGGGGACGACCACGGAGCCGATATCACGCCCGACGATCACCACCGGCAAGCCGGAGGCGATGCGCCGCTGATGGGGAAGAAGCGCGGCGCGCACGGCTGGGTGAGCCGAGACTGGCGAGACAACCGCGTCCACCGCCGGCGCCCGGATCTCCCAGGTGACATCCTCGCCGTCAAGGTGGACGGTGGCGAGCCGACCATCGCGGACGGTCGGCGGGACGACGGCGATATCGAGTTCGGCGGCGAGTTCGGCCAGGCGGCATTCGTCGGCCGGATCGATTTCAGCGCGGAGGACGGCAAGCGCGAGCGCCCGGTAGAGTGAACCGGTGTCGAACAGGAGCGCTCCCAGGCGATCGGCGAGTAATTGCGCCACGGTGGACTTGCCCGCCGCGGCCGGTCCATCGATCGCCACCACCCACCGGTGCGCCGCGCTCGTCTCAACCATCTCCGTCCCGTCTCCGTTCCGAGTGATCGGCGCGCGCCGATTGCTTCGGGCCGCGCTCATTCCGGCGGGAAGCGCGCTTGCCGTGCCGATCTCCCGGTTTTGGCGGGCGATCCGGTTCGGCGCTCCGCTCTTGCCTGCCGCCCCGACGGTCGCGCTCGGGTGGGCGATCCCGGGTTGCCTCCGGCAGCGGCGCATCGCCAGTTCGATCCACGGCGCTTCTGCGCCTGGCATTGCCGGGTTTACCTTGGCTCCCGACCGGCGGCGCGGAGCCCCGCTTCGGCGCGGTCGGCCGCGACTCGCGGCCCGCCCGGCGCGGTCGGCCGCGACCCGCGCCAACCAGCCGATCGCCTTCCGGACGGTCGAGACCCAGCGCCTCCAGTAGCGAGGTCAGCTCGCCGGCAGTCAGATCGCGGTAGGCGCCCATCGGGATGACGCCGAGCGCCAGCGGCCCGATGCGGATCCGGCGCAGTCGGGTGACCGGGATCTCGACCGCTTCCATCAATCGCCGCACGACGTGGTGGATTCCCTCGTGGACGGTGATCGTGAGCAACACGCCGTCGCGCGTTTCGCGCAGGATGCGAAATTCATCAGGGACGACCTTGCGATCGTCGATCACGATGCCTGACCGCACCATGCGCATCGCGGCTTCCGACGGTCTCCGCGGAGTCAGGATGTTGTACTCCTTGGCGAGACCGTAGCGCGGATGCATCACGCGGTTTGCCACATCGCCATCATTGGTCAGCAGCAGCAATCCTTCGGTGTCGCGGTCGAGCCGACCCACGGGATAGAGACGTTCGCGCTCGTGCACGAGCCCCATCACCGTTTGCCGGCCGCGTTCATCGCTCGTCGTGGTGATCACGCCTTGGGGTTTGTTCAGCAGCAGATAGCGACTCCGTTGTGGCCGTAGTCGCTGGCCGTCGACGCGAATGTCGGCTTGTGGGTCCACCCGGGTGCCCAGTTCCGTCACGACCTGGCCGCTGACGGAGACGCGGCCAGCCACGATCAGCGCCTCCGCCTTGCGGCGAGAAGCGACGCCGCGTGCGGCGAGAATACGCTGGAGTCGTTCGGTGGCGTCGATGAGCGTTTCTCCTCTGCGATTCATCAGGCGGCGGGGATGTCGGCCGGGGTGAGGACGGCCGCCGGCACACCGCCCTGTACGATTGGTTGCTCGGATAGCAAGGCGCCGTCCACCATCAGCAGTGCCGTGCCAACTGACTGGCCGGGGTCAGCCGGCGGTCCCAGCCGCAGTCGGTACCCGAGTTTGCCTTCCTCGTCAACAGGCGTCGGCACGGTTCCGGTTGGGGCCAATGCGGCATTCCAGGCTCCCAACTCCTGAACGAGTCCAGGGATCACGTCCGGCGCTGCCGGATCGATCCAGACGTAGTGCTGCGGCAGTGCGGCCAGCATGGCTCGCACGTCAGTAAAGCGAGCGCCGCCCGCGTACCCGCTTTCATCGGCGGTCATGTCGCTGC
>JADLCW010000387.1 GCA_020847015.1 Thermomicrobiales bacterium
ATGCCTGCCGCGCCGCGTCGGTCAGGCCCGCCGCGCGGGTCTCGTCCATCACCTGCAAGGCCGGGGCGACGATCAGCGCGTAGCCGGCGAGATCCTGGTCGGGATGGAGCACGTCCACATCCACGCCGAGACCGCGCAGCACCCGGTAGAACAGCAGCATCTGATCCCAGTAGTTGGCATCGGCGCTGTGCGGCTGCGCATCGTTGAGCCAAAGACTTTCATAATCGTGGAGGAGGACGACCGGCGCAGGCGCCGCGCTGGTGGGCCGGCCGCTCAGTTCCAGCCCCGCGACTTCAGCCCCGCCGCGGTCAAGACTATCGTCGTGGCGAAACAATCCGGAATGCAGCAGCTCCTGCGCCATCGGAGCGCCGCGATCGCGGAAATAGCAAACGACGTCGCAGCCGTGCGCCCAGGCCTGCGCGGTCCAGAGCGCGACCGCGCCGGGGGCGGGCAGCGGATTGCTGGGCGCCCAGTTGATCTGGCCCACTTGCTGCTCCATCACCCACAATCCGCGCTTGCGGCCCAGCAGACCTCGGTAGAGATCGTGGTTGAGGGAGATCAGATCCGGGTCGCCGGTGCGGGCGCGGCGAACCTTCTCCGATTCGGGCAAGCTGGAATATTCGACACCGCCGGTGGGGTACGAATCCCACGAGGCGAAATCGAGATCGGCGGCGACCGCATAGTGATCGAACTCGTCGAACAACCGCATGAAGTTGTGGGTGATCCAGCGACCCGGGGAATGACGACGCAGGATCGCGATCTGCTCGCGCTGGAACGCCACGATCGCATCGGAGGCGAAGCGGAAGAAATCGAGCAGGTGGGAGGGGTTGGGCAGATCGCAGACCAGATTGGGCGGGTCGATCTGGTCGAACGCGTCGTACGCCTGACTCCAGAACACGGCGCCCCACGCCTCGTTCAACGCGGCGATGTCTCCCGCGTAGCGTTCGCGCAGCCACTCCCGGAACGCGATCTGGCTGGCCCCGCCCCAGGAGCGGCCAGTGCCCTCGCAGCCAAACTCGTTGTCGGTTTGCCAGCCGACGACGGCCGGATGCTGACCGTAGCGACGAGCCATGACGTCGGTGATGCGACGGGAATGCGCGCGGTAGATCGGGCTGGCGTGGTCGTAGTGCTTGCGGCCGCCGTGATTGCGCCGCCGCCCCTCGGCGTCGTAGGGCAGAATCTCCGGGTGGGCGCGCACCAGCCAGGCGGGCGGAGCGCCGGTGGGCGTGCCGAGCACGACCTTCAGGCCGGCCGCCGCGAGATCGCCGATGGCGGCGTCCAGCCAGCCCCAGTCGTACTCGCCGGGGCGCGGCTCCATCCGGCTCCAGGCGAACTCGCCGATACGCGCATAGCGCATGCCCAACTCGCGCAGTCGCCGCGCGTACTGTGGTCGCCGATCGGGCGGCAGGTGCTCCGGGTAGTGGCAAACCCCGAGCTGGAACGTGTCGCGGCGGTCAAACGGCTCGGTCACGACGGCTGAGCACCTCTCCTGCCTCGGGTAAGTTGACAGGGCATCGTACCCGATCCTCTCGGTCCATTTGACCCGCCGGGATGCCCCCAGCGGGCCGATGGTGCATCATGGGCGCCGCGATTCGTGCGTTCGTTCCGGGATCAGCCGACCATGACGCTGCTCGTGCAGGCCGCCAATATCTCCCACGCACCGGGCGGCAACGCCATCCTCGATGGAGCCACCTTCGAGATCCGAGTCGGCGACCGCCTTGCCCTGATCGGGGCCAACGGCTCCGGCAAGAGCACCCTTTTCCGGCTGCTGGCGCGGCGAGAGCGGCCGGAGCGCGGCACGGTCATCCATGCCCGAGGCATCACGCTAGGGTTGCTTGGGCAGGAATCCGATCTCGATCCGGCGACGACGATCCGCGAGGCGGTCGCCCTCGCCTTCGGCGACCCGGCGGCGCTGGAGGCGCACGCCCGCGAGCTGGAGGCGCGCATGGGCGAGGCTGCCGACGACGATGAGCTGGCCGCCATCCTCGATGCCCATGCCGAGGTGCTGGAGCGGCTGGAGCGGGGTGGGGCGGCCGACCCCGACGGTGGGACCGAGGTGCTGGCCGGGTTGGGATTGCCGCCGACGCGCTGGGAGCAGCGGGTCGGCAGTCTGAGCGGCGGCGAGAAGAAGATGGTCGCGCTGGCTCGGCTGCTGGTCGCCGCACCCGACGTGCTGCTGCTGGATGAACCGGAGAACCACCTTGATTTCGCGGCCAAGGCGTGGCTGGAGACGCGCGTTCGGAACCACGCCGGGGCGGTCGCGGTGGTGTCGCACGACCGGTGGTTCGTGGATCGGGCGGCGAACCGCATCCTGGAGCTGGAAGACGGCCGCGTCGCCACCTTCCCTGGCAACTACGCCGATTTTCAGCGCCAGAAGCGGGAGCGACTGGAGCGCGCCGCGGCGTTGCGCGTCCAGCAGGAGCGCGAATTCAAGAAGCTGAAAGCGAGCGCCGAGCAACTCACCCAATGGGCGCGCCAGAACCCGAAGTTCGCTCCCCGCGCGGAGAACCAGCGGCGCAAGCTGGCCGAGGAGCGAGAGCGGCTGGAGCGGACCTCGCCGCCGGTGCTGGAGCGGCGCCATATCGACGTCGCCTTCGCCGCCGAGCGGGGCTCGAACCTGATGCTGGAGGCGACCGCGCTAACCAAGACCTACGGCGAGCGGACCGTGGTCCTGCCGTTCGACCTGGTCGTGCGCCACGGGGAGCGTGTGGGACTAGTGGGGGCTAACGGTTCCGGCAAAACGACGCTGCTGCGGATGATCCTCGGGGAGGAAGCGCCGAGCGGCGGCGTGCTGCGCCTCGGCCCCTCGGTGAAGGTCGGCTATTTTGCTCAGGAACACGAGACGCTCGACCCAACGGCGACACCGCTGGATGTGGCGCGCACGCTGAAGCCAATGTCGGAGCAGGCCGCGATCGGCTTCCTGGCTCGCTTCCAGTTTGGCCGCGATTCGGCGGTGAACCGCATCGACTGTCTCAGCGGCGGCGAGCGCAGCCGGCTGCAGATCGCCGCGCTGGCGCTGCAAGGAGCCAACTTCCTGCTGCTGGACGAGCCGACCAACAATCTCGACGTCGGCTCCATCGAAGCGCTGGAAGCCGCGCTGCTCGGGTTTCTGGAGTCGGACATGGGGACGATTCTGACGATCTCCCACGACCGCGCCTTCCTCGACAACCTGTGCAGCCGCATCATCGAGCTGGACGACGGCGTCGTGCGGGACTACCCGGGCGGGTTCGCGTACTACGATGCGAATCGCGGGCACGGCG
Source organism: Thermomicrobiales bacterium (assembly GCA_020847015.1). Taxonomy (GTDB): domain Bacteria; phylum Chloroflexota; class Chloroflexia; order Thermomicrobiales; family UBA6265; genus CADCWF01. Next base: position 3,261 of record JADLCW010000387.1, read on the forward strand.
TGGAGTTGACGCGGCGGGTCGAGAAGTCGGGGAGTCGAGCGATCGAGAAGAAAAAAGGGCGGCGGCCCGCCCGTCGCTCGTGACTCGCGACCTCAGCACCTTGCTCGCATGACCGGCGCGATTCGCCGCATGCGACATCCTGTCATCCCGAGCGTTAGCGAAGGATTTCGATCTCGCATTCGCCGTTGGATCGACGCCGCGGCGGAGCGTTCAGGATGACATGGATTGAGCGCCAGGTTGCCGCGTTCAGCCTGCTTCCGCCCGTTCGTCGTCGTTCGCCGTCAGATCGATCAATCCGGCCAGGGTCGGCTGGAAGCCGCAGCCGCGGTAGAAGCCGTCGAGCGGATCATCGTAGTCGACGTGCAACCACTCCGCTCCGTGCTCGCGCGCCAGCGCCGTCGCCTCGCGCACCAGCGCCCGCCCCAAACCCCGCCGCTGGTAGTCGGGATGGACGGTGGCGTCGAGCAGAAAGGCATGGACGCCGCCATCCCAGGCGATGTTGACGAAGCCGATCAGTCGATCCCCGTCGACGGCGCACACCCACCCCAATCCACGCTTCAGGATCGGACTCCATTGCTGGTCGCCGACCGTTTCCCACGCGACGTCGCGTAGCGCGTTGAGGTCGCGATCCGCGATTGGGAGATTGCGAACGAGCAGAATCGATCCCCAGTCTTCCGTGCCGCCCGGAGCCAATGCGCTCATCCCAGCCCGCTCATTCGCCGGTCGGGGTTCCAACGGCTGCCGGCGTTGCCCCGGCGCCGAGACCGGGCAGCCCGAACGTCTTGGGGTACGTGATGACCAGGACGCCCACCACCATGACGAAAATCGTCACGATCACGAGCGCCGCCAACTGGATGCGGGAGCCGCGACTCATGCCTTCTTTGGGAGGGTGCGCCACGAACGAGTCTCCTTAGCGGGCGAGCCGCGGCCGCACGACCGCCAACGCGATCAGAGCGAAAACGACGCCGGTCAGCAGCACCCCGTTGGGGATGTGCAGCGAGGCGGTGAACGCGCTCTTGCGCCCGGCATAGCCAAGCCCGAGCTGGGCCACCATCAGCGCGGCCAAAACGACGCTCAGCACCAGCGGCGCGACCCCCCACCCCTGACGCATGCCCACGAACGCGACGGCGACCAGCGCCAGCGTGCCGAGGAAGGCGATGTTGCCCAGCCAACCGTGAGTGACGATGATCCCTGCATTGCCGTGGAACAGCATCTGCCCGGCCATGAAGGCCTGAACGAGGATCAACCCGGCGGTGATCGTGGCAATGCTTCGGAAAATCAGATCCAGCGCCGGGTTGACGGTCGAAACCGCCCGATACGTTGTCTGCGTCATGCGCGCTCCATGGTGTGTGGCGGCCGTCGCACGGCCGGCTCATACGTCGACGCCGCCTAGGATAGAGCGTTTCGACGCCGGCGCCGACCGAGCCGCGATCCGCGCCCGCGGTTTGGCCCGGACGGGTACGATAGCGTCGTCCGAACCGCAGATCGTGAATCTGGGGAACTGAGCGATGGCCGCACCTGCGCCTTCTGTAGTCGATGCGGCGCCCGAAGCCGCCGGTCCCGCGCTCACCGGGTTGAGCGAAACCGAGGCCCGCGCCCGGTTGCGTCGCGGGCAGGGCAACGGTTCCGGCCCATCCACCGGTCGCTCCTACTGGCGCATCGTGCGCGACAACCTGCTCACGCTGTTCAACATGACGCTGATCGGGGTCGGATTGCTCCTGATCGCCATGGGGCAGGTGCGCGAAGCGATCATGGCCTCCGGGTTGGCGGTGGTCAACGGCATCATCGGGGTCATCCAGGAAGTGATCGCCAAGCGACGCCTCGACCAGATCGCGCTGCTCAACCGCGTGCAGGCCACCGTCGTGCGCGATGGCCAGCGCCGCGCGATCCCGCCGGAGGAAATCGTGCTGGGCGATCTGCTGGTGGTCGGTCCCGGCGACCAGATCTTCGTTGATGGGCGCGTCGTGGATGGCGCCTTCCAGGTCGATGAGGCGCTGCTCACCGGCGAGGCGGACCCGATTCTCAAGAATCCCGGCGATGCCATCCCCTCCGGCAGCTACTGCGTCAGCGGCGGCGGGTTCTACGAAGCCGAAAAGGTCGGGATGGAGAGCACCGCCGCGGCCATCGCCGCCAAGGCGCGGGCGCACAAGGCGACGCTGACGCCATTGCAGGAAGAAGTCAACCAGGTCGTCCGCATCCTGCTGACGATGGCCGGATTCTTCCTCGTCACCATCGTGCTTGCCGCGCTGCTGCACGGGTATCCGGCGCAGGACACCGTGCTGGCGCTGGCGGTGGTGCTGGGCATCGTGCCGTCCGGGTTGTTCCTGATGATCGTTGTCACCTACTCGATGGCGATCGTACGCCTGGCCAGGCAAGACGCCCTCGTCCAGCAGATCAACGCCGTCGAGTCGCTCAGCAACGTCACCGTGTTCTGCATGGACAAAACCGGCACCCTGACCGCCAACCGACTGCGGCTCGCCGCGCTGGAGCCGATCGCGGGACAAGAAGCCGCGCTGCGCTCCGCCCTCGGCGATCTGGCCCGCACTGTCTCCGGCGGCACCAAAACCAGCGACGCCATCGCCGATGGCTGCGACGGCGCCCGGCGCGCGCCGATCGACGAGATCTCCTTCTCCTCGGCCCGCAAGTGGTCGGCGGTGTCGGCCAGTGATGGTTCGTTCACCGGCGCGTTCGCCATTGGCGCGCCGGAAATGCTCGGCCGCGCTATCGGACGGGAAGATCTCGCGCCGCCCGCCGGTTGGGCGGAACAAGGATGGCGCATTCTCTTGTTCGCCTCTTCGCCGGAGGCCGTGCCGCTGCACGACGAGCGGGGCGAACCGCGCCTGCCGGCTTCGATGGAGCCAGCCGCTTGGCTGGCCTTCGCCGACGAGTTGCGTCCCAACGCGAAGGAAACGCTGGAGGGGTTCCGCGATGCCGGCATCGCGCTGAAGATCATCTCCGGCGACAACGCCGAAACTGTCGCCGCACTGGCTCGCCAAGCCGGGCTGCCGGACGACGCCAAACTGGTTTCCGGACTCGATCTGACGGAGATGGATGATGCGGCCTTCGCCCGCGCGGCCGAAGAGGCGACGATCTTCGGCCGCGTCACGCCGGAGCAAAAGCAGCGGCTGGTGGAGGCGCTGAAGGCGCGCGGCCACTACGTGGCGATGACCGGCGACGGCGTCAACGACGTGCTCTCGCTCAAGCAGGCCAATCTCGGCATCGCCATGCAGAGCGGCAGCCAAGCGACCCGCAACGCCGCCGACATCGTGTTGCTGAACGACTCGTTTGGGGCGCTGCCGATGGCCTTCCGCGAGGGGCAGCGCATTCGGCGGGGGTTGCAGGGCATCCTGCAATTGTTCCTGTCGCGGGTGTTCACCGTGGTGCTGGTCATTCTCGCCGTGCTGCTGGTGGAGGCGGGATTTCCATTCTCGCCATAGCTCATGACATTGCTGACGCTGCTGACGGTGGGCATCCCCACCTTCGGGCTGGCGCTGTGGGCCCAGCCGGGTGATGCTCCGGCGCGCCTAGGGCCATCGCTGGTGCGCTTCGTCGTGCCGGCATCGTCGCTGCTGGCGCTGGCCGCCTTCGTCGTCTACCTGCTGGTCTACGCGCTGAATCGGACCGAACTGCCCGATCTCGGCGAGGCCGGGGTGATCG
>JADLCW010000388.1 GCA_020847015.1 Thermomicrobiales bacterium
CGCACGGCGACCGGGCGGTGCTGCTGGAGTTGCCCGCGCCGGACGCCGAAACCGAGGCGGCGGTGCTGACGCTGCTGCGGGCGCGCGGGTTCGCGCCGCTGCCGGACGGCGGCAGTGCGCGTCGCACTTCCGGCGGGGTCGAATAGCCGGCGGTCGTCGATCGCGCGGCCCGGCGTCCGCGCCATACTCCGCGCCGTCGCCGGGGGCCGCCGCTAGCCGCGCATCACGGCGACCGCGTAGGCTTGGTGGGGAAAGGGGGAGCGCCGCATGGTGAATGAGACCCTGCCAGATGATGACCGCCGCAGCGGCGGGCTGCCGCTGTCCAGCGCGCTCCAGTTCGCGCTGGCGGCGGTATTGGCGGTGGTCGCCGTGTTGCTCTACACCGGGCGTCTGGGCGGGCGCAGCGCGCCGCCGCCGACGCCAGGGCACGCGCAGCTCATCGACGTGGTGAACGCGCTGCGCGCTCAGGGGTTGGCGGCCGAGCAGGCGCCGAAGCTGTTCGTGCCGCGCCGCGCCTTCTCGACCCCCGGTCAGGGGGTGACGGTGGGCGGCGCGCCGCTGTTCGCGTTCGTCTTCCCCGATCCGGAAACCGCCCGCCAGGAATTCGCCGCGGCCGATCCGGCTCAGGTGATCCCGGAGACGCTGCCGGGAGGCGTCGCGCGACCGCCCGGCGACCCATTGCTCGTGCAAGGCAGCAACGTCGTGGTGGCGCTGCTGGATAGCGATGCGGCGACGCAAGCCAAGGTGCGGACGGCGATCGAGGGGTTGCCCTGAGCGATGAGTGAACGAACCGACGACCGCGAACTCCAGGCGGCGACGGCCGCCGACGCGCCGCCCGAGGCGACCCTGGCCGAAGAACAACCCGGACGCCACGGGCGGGTGGGCTACGGCCGCTTCGGTCGCTGGACTCCGCTGCTGCTGGGGTTGTTGCTGCTGCTGATTCTGGCGCTCGCCTACGCGCTGGGGGGCGGTGAAAACCCCGCGCAACGCGAACGGGAAACCGGCAACGTGGCCGGCGAACCGGCGCCGGATGTCAGCCTCACCCTGCTCGATGGGTCCTCGCTGCGTCTGGCCGATCTGCGCGGCAAGGTGGTGGTGCTCAACTTCTGGGCCTCATGGTGCGGTCCGTGCCGCACGGAGGCTCCGGTGCTGCAAGCCTACAGCGAGCAGGCCAAGGCGAACGGGGAAAACACCGTCGTGGTGGGGGTCGGCATTCGCACCGACACCGACGCCGATGCCCGCGCCTTCGTGCGCGACAAGGGGTTGACCTATCCCATCGGGCGCGACACCGACACCGACCAACCGGGTGTCGGACCGGTGGAAGCGGCGTTTGGCGTGCCGGGCGCCTACCCCTCGACCTTGTTCATCACCCCGGATGGCACGGTGGATCGCTATCATCTGGGGCCGATCACCGAGCAGCAGTTGCGCTACGCGGTGGAGCAGGCGCGGCAGGCAGGCTGAGCGCCGCAACCCCGGAACTGTGCTCGGGCGAGCGCGCTCCCCGGCTCCGCGCCGACGCGCGGCGGCGACCGGGTGGGCGCAGGCTCCCAGCCGCCGGAGCATCCCGAGCGAAGCGAAGGATCGCGCGTTCCCGGCAACGCTTTTTCCGCAGGATCGAGGCGCAACGGAGCGGTGATGTCCGGAATCGGGTGAAGCCCCACGCATCGCTCAGGATCGACAGCGCCTCGATATCGCAGCGCTGCATCGGCGCGGACACGATCGACGGGCAGCGCCACCGCGCTCCCCGTCGATCGCAGCCATGATGATTGTCGAGGATCAGGATCAGGCGCGGGCGCAGGTCCGGAAGGCGTCGTTGCCCGCCACGCAGGCGAACCCGGCGCAGCACGGCGTGTCGTTGCAGTTCTGACCGGGCATGGCGCACAGCCCGTGCTTCTTGCAACTACCCTGGACGCAGGTGCGATGCTTCGCGCACTTGTTGTCGCAGCGGCCGCAGTGCTTGTTGTCGGTGCGCTGATCGACGCACTTGTTGCCGCATTTGCGGTAGCCGCTGTCGCACTTGCAGATCTTGTCGCCGCCGCCCGAATTCTTGCACGAGGCGTTCTGGACGCACTTGTTCTGCTTGCCCTTGCAGCTCTTGCCGGGCTTGACCTTCGCCTCGGCCGAGTCAACGGTCGTCAGGGCCGCGCCGCCCACCAGGACGCCGGCGAGTCCCTTGAGCACGTTCCGCCGCGAGGACGCATCGCCGAGGACGCGGGCCAGGCGATCGAACTTCGTGGAATCCATTAACGAACCTCCTTCTAATTGAGAAGCTCCAGGCGAAAGGGCGCTTCCCTTCCTTGCCCGCAGTCGCGGACCCGAACAGGATCCCGCCCACGGTCGCGGGTCCGAACGGGACCCCCAACACTGGCGCAATAACGGCGCCCATAATTGGGCGCCGCAGGCACGACTGGCGGATTCAACCGGATCGACCGGCCGATTGGTAAGCAGCGTACACTATGTGGCCGAATAAATCAATTCCCGGCGTCGCTCGCGCCGCCCTCCTCGACCGGGGCGTCGGAGACCGCGCCGTCGGCCGCGGCCTGCTCGCCGTCCGGGGCCGCGGCGGTCGTCTCGTCCGCCGCGCCCTCGGCGCTGGCGATCGGTTCGGGCGCAGGGGTCGGTGTGGGCGCGATCAGCGCCAGCATCCCGCTCATGCCGCCGAGCATGTTGCCGGCGGTCGGGTTGCCGACCGGGATGCCGGTGATGGTTGGCGTCCACGACCCGCCGGGATGCGGGATGCCGCTCAGATCGGGCTGGTAGACGGCGTTCGGATCGCCAAGCACCTCGCCGCCCTTGTTGCCGGTGCTGACATCGCCGTAGATGACATTGACGCCTTCGCTGGAGCGGTTCGGATTGGCGTCGCCATCGCTGGTGATGATGTAGCCGCCATCGGAGTTGACCGTGTCGGCTCCGGCGCCCGAGTCGGCGTCCTGCGCGGAGGCGATGCCGGCGCAGGCCGCGACCCCCAACCCAAGACTGACGAACAGCGCGAGCAAACGATGCATGATGTCCTTCCCTTCGCCCAACCCGGATCGCGCTGGCCTGGATGACGCCCGAACCCGGGGGATCGAACAACGCTGGTCCCAACCGTAGCGGACCTGCCGCCGACCGCGCCGAACGCGCGCTGCCCCGGTGGTCCCGTTCAGGTTCATGAACGACCGGGCCTCGCGGTTGGTTTCGGCGGACGCGCCGCGGCCCCCGACGAAGCGCCAGGGGCCGCGCGTTTTCGATCCGGCGAGATTAGCTGGTCGGCGTGCCCTCGGCGGCGGGAGCCGGCGGCACGACGCTAAAACTGATCATGTTGTCGAACTTCAACTGGTCGCCGTCGGGCTGGAAGATGAAGAGCTTGGTCTCCGGACCGCGCGGCGGCAGGATCGGCTCGTTGAGGATGACGAAGGCCGCGATCTTGCCGTCGGCCAGCACCGAAACATCGGTGATGGCGAGCACGCGCAGATAGCCTTCCTCGGTGCGGGCGGTCGGCGTGGCTTCCAGCGAGGCCGTCAATGCATCCGGACCGCCGGCGGCCAACCCGCCGAACAGCAGCCGCGCCCCATTTGGGGTGGCGAGCGCCGCGCCGCGCAGATATTCGCCGCCGTTGAGGCAGGCGAACAATTGACGCACCGTGTCGGTGACCTTGGTGGTGGTGGCGGCATCCGCCGGCGTGCCCAGCGGAATCTGCATCGTGAAGCCTTCCGTCGTGGCTTCCGCGGTGAGCGTGGCGGACAGGTCGGCGGCCGACACCGGCTCCACGGCGCATTCGGACGGGTTGACGACGCGCGACGGGGTGGCGTCCGTGGTCGCGTCCTCCTGGGCAGCGACGGAACCGACGAAGAGCAGAGCCACTGCGGGAATCGCGGCCAACGTGGACATTCGGCGCATCGGGGTCGTACCTCCCACTACCCGCCGGACCGTTCTGGCGGCGTGCAGGAGGATGGTACCAGCCCAAAAACACTGGCGGCGAATTTTGCGCGCTCGCAATCCGCCGCGCGGCGCGGCCGGCGATGACCGAGTCGGGTCAGCCGGATCGGGGTCCCGCGCCGCGTCGAGCATCCGGCTCGACCGCCAGATCGAACCCGAATTGCATCTCCCCGAGCAGGCGCGAGCGCTCGTCGTCGCGGTACAACCGGGCCACGTAGCGGCGGTTCGGCTCCACTCCGCCCACGCTGATGGTGCCGCTGGCGCCGCCCCCGGCGAATCGCTCCTCCTCGCCCGGCAGCGACAGCCACAAACTGCCGCCGGCGCGATCCGGGGTGTCCCAGCGGATCAGGCAGATGCCGCCTTGCGGTCGCATCGGATCGGGCAGGGGCAGCCGGCTGACGCCCGCTTTGAGCAGATTGCCGCCCCAGTCGAACAACCGCTCCTCGATCCGCCAGATCAGATCGGGCGGGGTGGGGCAGGCGCGGCGGAACGCGCCGTGACCGGTGAGACGCTCCACGAGCCAGCGATCGGCGACATCCTCCGCGTCCCAGTCGGTCCAGCTGCCAAGCGCGACGGCCGGATCGTCGGCCGCGACGATCCGGCGCAGCAGCCGATTCCAGGGAGCCGGGGCGGCGGCCGTCTGGACGCCGAGGCGCGGCGCGGCGACCGGTCTCGCCGGGACGGCGTGCGGCTGCCAGGCGACGATCCGGCCAAAGTCGGCGGCAGCGGCGGCGACGCGCCAGCGGCGGATGGCCTCGGGCGCGCCCGGGGCCAACTCGGCCAGCATCGTCGTGGCGCGAACCGCGCCGTGCCCGCCGGCGGCCAGGCGACCCAACGTCTCGCGCAAGCCGATGCCGGGCCACGGTCCGCTCAACCGCTCGTCGGCCTCCAGCGCCACGACCCAGGGCGTGTCGCCGGCGGCGGCCAGCGCGGCGATGCGCGCCGGCGCGCCGTCGGCGGCGGTCGGGTCGGGGTGGCAGCGCTCCACCGCGGCGGCGCCGCGCCCCAGCAAGCGTTCGGCCAGCTCCCGCGCCGCATCGGGCGCATCGCGATCGATGACGATGACGACCTCGACCCCATCTTCGGCGAGCGCATGAATCGCCCCCGGCAGCACGTCGGCATCGTCCCGGGCGTGGACGAACGCCCGCACGGGGGGGGCGCCGGCGACGACCGGTTCGCGCTCCAGCACCACCACCGGACTGTCCGGGGCGAAATCGTCATCGATCGGCAAACTGCCGGCCATGGCGACCGACGCGCCATGCCGGGCGAATCGGTCGCGCAGCGCCGCGGGGGTCAGGAACACCCCAGCCGGGCGCGCGGCGAACACGATCGGCGAGAGACTGGCGAGCGCGATCTCGGCCAGCTCCGCGGCATCGACGCTGCTCCAGAGACGAGCGGACCCCGGCATCACCACCCCGACCGCCTGCGCCAGCAGCGCCGGATCGATCCCGGCCGCGTCCGCCAGATCGGTCGCCGTCACCGCGCCGCCGTCGCGCGCCGTTCGCAGCAGCGCTTGCAGCGCCGCCGGGGGGACGGGGATGATGGGCGAGGTCGTCTCGTCGGGCTCGGCGGGCGGCCGATCGAAGCCGAACGCCAGCACCGGCCGCGCCGGGTCGTCGCCGGCCAGCGTGCGGGCAAAATCCAAAAGCAGGGGCGGCATCGAACCTGGCTCTCCACGTGCGCCGCGATGCGGTCGGTCTGTCGGTGTCCGGGCATCATATCCCCTCGCCCGCCGGCAGCGAGCGCGCCGGGGAGCCGATGGGGGTACACTCCGGCCCGGGTGCGACCGCGCAACCCCTCCCACCCCGTCCAAGGAGGCGCTCTTGACTGCCCGAAATCCGGCGAACGACCGCCCGATCGACCCCGGTGCGATCGAACGAATGGTGGATGATCTGGCGCGCTTCGGCGCGGTCGGCGAAACGGGGGTCGCGCGCCTGGTGTATACGCCGGAATGGCAGGCGGCGCAGGACCGGGTGGCGGAATGGTTCGCCGAGAGCGGTCTGGACGTGGAGCGCGACGCGGTCGGCAATGTCTGGGGCTGGCTGCGCGGCAGCGGGTCCGGCAAGGCGCTGGTCACCGGCTCCCACATCGACAGCCAAAAACCGGGCGGTCGCTTCGACGGCGCGCTGGGCGTCATCGCCGGGGTGGCGGCGCTGCGCGCGGTGCGGGAGCGCATCGGCCAGCCGCGGCGCACGCTGGGTGTGGTGTCGCTGGCGGAGGAAGAGGCCTCCCGCTTCGCGCGCACCAATTTCTGGGGGTCGCGGGCGGTCGCCGGAGCCATCGCGCCGGGGGAAGCGGATCGGCTGCGCGCCATCGACGGCCCGACCATGGCCGAGGTGATGCGCGATGTCGGTTTGGACCCGGCGCGGCTGCCGGAGGCGGCGCGCAGCGATCTGGGCGGGTTCATCGAATTGCATATCGAGCAGGGACCGCTGCTGGAAGCGGCGGATCGGCCGGTCGGCATCGTGGAGCGGATCACCGGGTATCGTCAGTATTGGCTGGAATTGCGCGGGCAAGCCAATCATGCCGGCACCACCCCGATGGATCTGCGACGCGACCCGATGGCCGGAGCCGCCGAGATCGTCTCCGGGGTCATCGACACCGCC
>JADLCW010000389.1 GCA_020847015.1 Thermomicrobiales bacterium
AATCGGCTGCTCGGTCGTTCTTCGCCCGCAGGCAGCCAAACCAATCCGGGAGGAAATCACATGGCGACCGACCCTATCCGGCGCGTGCGCGAGCGCGCCTACGAAACACCGCTCGATCTCGACGCGCGGGCCGCGCTCATTCGACTTGCCGCACTGCCGCCGCAGTCGACCACGCCGTATTTGACGGCAAGTCTGGATTGGCGGCCGGAAGGCGCCGATCCGGGACGAGAACCGGCGGTCGACCTCCGGCCGTCCGAGCGCCGCGCCAACCGGGAAACGCGCGGCGCGTCGCGCCGCCCAGCTCGTCAGGAGTTCGACCGGGTGGTCGCGCAGCTAATTGCGGAGCACGGTCCCCGCGGGGAGGCATTCGATAGCCTGCAGGCCGATGCCGCGCGCATCGCAACCTACCTCGATGCAGAGCTGGATCCGTCCGCCCAGGGTGTGTTCGTCGTCGCCAATTCGGCCGCCGGCGTGTTCGAGCCGCTGGCGCTCGGGTTGCCGGTGGCGACGCGGATCGCGACCGGCCCCGTTCCCGCCCTGCTCTCGTTGGGACTGCTGGTCGACGACCATCCCACCTACGCGGTGCTGACCGCCGATCAGCACAACGCCAAGCTGACATTCGTCACCCAGGCGACGCCCGATCAGAGCGTTTCGCTGGACAGCAACGACTGGCCCCGCAAGCAAGGCACCGGCGGTCTCGCCCAGCGCCGCCTTCAGGCGCGGGCTGGCGAGCGCGTGTCCGCCTTCGCGCGCGGCATCGCCGAGGAAACCCAACGCGCGCTGGAAGAAACCGGCGTCGCCATGCTGGTGGTGGCCGCCAGCGAGGTGATGGCCAGCGCGCTCGACGCCGAGTTTCATCCGACCGTGAAGGAGCGCACGATCGCCGCCATCCGGCGCGACCCGGGCCTCAGTGATCGGGATCTGCTGGAGCAGACGCTGCCCCTGGCGCAGCAGGCGGAACGGGACAGCGAAGCGGCCGCGGCGGCGCTTCTGCGCGCCGCACTCGTGCCCGAAGGACTCGGCATGGCCGGTCCGGTGGGTACGCTGCGCGCCCTGCGCAACGGCGACGTCAAGATGCTGTTGATGAACGATGATTTCCGAGGCGTCGGCTGGACCGACTTCTCGCTCTCCCTTTATGGAACCGGGGAACCGCCAACGGAGCATCCGACCGGCGGCGATCTCGCCCAGATTGTGCCCATCGCCGTAGAGGACGAACTGGTGCGGCTTGCGGCGCTGACCGGAGCCGAAATCCAGATCGTGCACACCACCGTGCCTATTGCCGACGACGCCACGGAAATTCCTCGCGCCGGCGGCCCGCTGCCGCGCACGGAGGCGGCGATCATTCTGGACGAGATGGGCGGTGTCGGCGCGCTGCTGCGCTTTGCCCGCCGCTGAGAGCGTCCACCACAATCCGGGTTCGCGCCGGCGCGAATGAAGGCGCCGGCGCGGCCCGTGCTGCATGGGGCGAGCGCAGATAATTGACCGACCTTCCGCTGCCCTCCTATACTCGCCCCGCCGATCGCCGCGAATTGAACCGCGATCGCTGCCGTGGGTCGCGCCGTCGATCCCGGCCTGACCGACAGCGCCGCGCCGTGAGGGCTACTTCGTGCGCAACCGACTTTGGCTCACCCTCGCGTTCATTGCCGTCCTCACGCTGGTCAGCGCCTGGGTGGCGCTGCCGAGCAACATGCTCGACATCAATGGCTTCAAGGCCGCCCACCCCATCCGGGAAGGACTCGACTTGCAGGGCGGCTTGCAGGTCGTGCTGCAGGCGCAGCCAGTCGCCGGGCAGACGCTCGATCGTGAAACGCTGGAAGGCACCCGCGCCACGCTGGAGCGGCGCGTCAACGGGCTGGGTGTCAGCGAACCGCTGATCCAGACGCGGGGCAACGATCAGATCATTGTGGAATTGCCCGGCGTCACCGATCCAGAGCAGGCCGTCGACATCCTCAAGCACACCGCGCTGCTGGAGATCATCGACCCGCAAGGGCAATATCTGCCGCCCGGCACGGTCGTCAACACGACGCTCGGTCCGGCGGAATCGGATGAAGCGGAAGCGACGCCTGAGGCCACGCCTGGGACGGCGGGAGCCACCCCGGTCGCCGGCGGGATCGAACCGGGCGGCGCGCCGACCGCCAACGGTCCGGTGTTCGAGACGGTCATCAGCGGAGCCGATCTGCGCGACGCCTACGTGACCACCGGCAACGCCGGCATCGGCCAGGTCGTCGGATTCGAGCTGCAAGGCGCCGGGGCGGACAAATTCTTCAAGTACACCAGCAGCCATCTCGGGCAGCCGATGTCGATCGTCATCGACAAGGTGGTTGTTTCCTCGCCGCGCATCAACGGCGCGATTTCCGACCGCGGCATCATCGAGGGGGTGCCGCCGGCCGAGGTGCAAAACCTGGTCATCCAGCTCAAGGCCGGCGCATTGGCGGTGCCGCTGGACGTCGCCCAGAGCCGCACGGTCGGTCCCACGCTGGGGCAGGAGTCGATCGAGCGCAGTCTGCTGGCCGGAGCCATCGGGCTCGGCACGGTCGCACTGTTCATGATTCTCTATTACCGACTGCCGGGGCTGCTCTCGGTCGTCGCGCTGCTCATCTACACCTCGATCGTGCTGGCGCTGTTCAAGTTGATTCCGGTCACCCTGACTCTGGCCGGCATCGCCGGCTTCATCCTGTCCATCGGCATGGCCGTCGACGCCAACGTGCTCATTTTCGCCCGCATCAAGGACGAATTACGGGTCGGGCGCGATCTTGGCCCGGCGGTGGAGGCGGGATTCAACCATGCCTGGCCATCCATCAGCGACTCCAACATCACGACCATGATCACAACCTTCATCCTCTACGTCTTCGGCAGCTATACCGGCACCTCCATCATCACCGGATTCGCGCTGACCCTGTTCATCGGCGTCGTCGTCAGCCTGTTCACCGCCATCACCGTCACCCGCACCTTTATGCGGCTGCTGGTCGGTCATGAGGGGCTGCAAGGTCGCTGGTTGTTCGACGCCACCCACAAAACCGCCACCGCGCGCGCCGCCGCCTCTGCCGCCGACTAGCCCGAGGAATCGCCGCTCATGGAGCATCTGGTCAGTAAGCGTTATGTCTGGTTTGGACTCTCCCTGGTGTTGATCGTGCCCGGGTTGATCTCGTTGCTGTTGTTCGGGATCAAGCTCGGCATCGACTTCACCGGCGGCACGCTGTGGGAAGTGCGCTTCGAGCGACCGGTCGACAGCGAGCAGCTCGCCGCCACGCTCGCCGATCATGGCTATACCCACTCCATCGTGCAGCGCAGCGGGTCGCCCGAAGACAACATCTGGCAGATTCGCATCGCCGAATTGAAGGAGGGATCGCCGGAGAAGCACGCCATCAGCCAGGAATGGACCGAGAAGTTCGGCCCCTTTACCGAGATGGAGTTCTCCAGCGTCGGCGGCGCCGTCTCCACCCAAATCCGCAACCGGGCGATACTCGCCATTTTGTTCGCCTCGGTCGGCATCCTTGGCTACATCGCCTACGCTTTTCGCAATACCCAAAACGCAATGCTCTACGGCGGGTGCGCGCTGGCCGCCATGCTCCACGACGTGCTGCTGGTGCTGGGCGTGTTCTCCATTCTGGGGGTGTTGTTCAATGTCGAGGTGGACGCTCTGTTCGTCACCGCGCTGCTGACCGTCATCGGGTTCTCCGTGCACGACACCATCGTCGTATTCGACCGCATCCGGGAGAACCTGGCCCAGCACAGCGACGCCACCTTCGAGGGAACGGTCGACTACTCGCTGGCCCAGACGGTGGTTCGCTCGCTAAACACCTCGATGACGGTCGTCTTCACGCTGCTCGCGCTCTACCTGTTCGGCGGGGCCAGTACGCGCACCTTCGTGCTGGCGCTGCTGATCGGCGTGGTCAGCGGCACCTATTCCTCCATCTTCAATGCCAGCCAATTGCTGGTGGCGTGGGAAAACGGCGAGATCCAGGGGTTCTTCAGCCGGCTGCGCGGCGGCACGGCGGTCGCGCCCAGCCGCTAGCGCTGCGGCGACGACCGTCCTGTGCGACACTCCGGGGATTCGCACGCACCATGGGCGCAACGCGCCGCGGTCCGCCAGGCCGCGGCGCGCCTGCCGCCCGGTGAATCGCCGCGGGTCGGGTCGCGCGGCAACGGGGGTTCGGGACTGATGGGTGAGGGAGGGGATTCGTGACCGCAACGTTGCAGTATTCGCTGCCGGTTCTCGTAATCGGCATTATTGCGATTCTCTTCGCTGCGTGGCTGGCGCGCGATGTGATGAGTCGCGACACCGGCACGCCGGCCATGCGCGACGTGTCCGATCGCATCTTCGAGGGTGCGCTCGCCTATCTGCGTCGCCAGTACGGCACCATCGCCCGCATCGCGGTGCTGGTGGCGATCGTCATCGGCGTGCTGGTGGCGCTGTTCGAGCAGGACTTCGCGCGCGGGCTGATCACCTCGCTCGCCTTTCTCGCCGGCGCCGTGCTCTCCGGGCTATCCGGTTTCATCGGCATGTACGTCGCGGTGCGCTCCAACATCCGCACCGCCTCCGCCGCCCGCCGCAATCTGGGCGAGGCGCTCCTCGTGGCGTTGCGAGGCGGGGCGGTCTCCGGCTTCCTGGTGGTTTCGCTGGGGTTGCTGGGGGTGCTGGCGCTCTACTGGATCGTCTACAACTTCGCCAGCGGCGGCGAATTGCCGGCGATCGCCGAGGCGCCCTTCTGGATCGTCGGGTTCGCGTTCGGGGCCTCCTTCGTCGCCCTCTTCGCTCAACTCGGCGGCGGCATCTACACCAAGGCCGCCGATGTCGGAGCGGACCGCGTCGGCAAGGTCGAAGCCGGCATTCCCGAGGACGATCCGCGCAACCCCGCTGTCATCGCCGACCTCGTGGGCGACAACGTGGG
Organism: Thermomicrobiales bacterium; assembly: GCA_020847015.1. GTDB lineage: Bacteria > Chloroflexota > Chloroflexia > Thermomicrobiales > UBA6265 > CADCWF01. The sequence continues at coordinate 4,893 of JADLCW010000389.1, forward strand.
CGACTGCGCGGGCCGCGGCGCCGACCTGTTCGAATCCTCCGTGGCCGAGATGATCGGGGCCATGATCCTTGGCGCGGCGCTGTTCACCGCCGCCGGCGGTGATCCGACCGGGCCGGAAGTCGGGTTCCTGTTTTTCCCGCTGGTGGTCGCCGCCTTCGGGTTGATCTGCTCCATGGTCGGGGTGCTGCTGGTGCGGCCCACCGACACCATCCGCGATCCGATGGCCGAGCTGAACAAGGGCTACTACGCGGTCGCCGCCCTTTCGGTCGTGTTCATCGTCATCGCCACCTTCTGGCTGCTGCCCTACGGCAAGTGGCAATACGCGCTGTGCGGCGTGATCGGCGTCGCCACCTCGCTGGCCTTCGTCTACATCACCCAGTACTACACCGCCGGCAACTTCCGGCCGGTCCGCTCCATTATGGCCGCCTCGGAAACCGGAGCCGCCACCAACATCATCTCCGGTCTCTCGGTCGGCTTCGAAACCACCGGGATGCCGGCGATCACCATCGCCATTTCGCTGCTGGCCTCCTACTTCCTGGGCAATACCGTCGCCTTCCCGAACGAGCCCGGCATCCTCGGTTCGCCCGGCATCTTCGGCACCGCGGTCGCCACCATGGGCATGCTGATGTCCGCCGGGTACATCCTGGCGATGGACACCTTCGGCCCCATCACCGACAACGCTGGCGGCATCGTCGAAATGAGCAACCAGCCGGATAGCGTGCGCGACGTCACCGACGCGCTCGACTCGGCCGGCAACACCACCAAGGCGCTGACCAAGGGCTACGCGGTCGGCACCGCGGCGCTGGCCGCCTTCCTGCTCTTCTCCGCCTTCCTGCAGGAGGTGGATCGGTTCGGCATCGCCAAGTATGGGCCGGGCAAGATCAACGCCAGCATCGTCAACCTGGCCGATCCCAAGGTGTTCGTGGGCGGCTTGCTCGGTGCGATGCTGGTGTTCGTGTTCGCGTCGCTGGCGATCCGCGCAGTCGGCCGCGCCGCGCAGGGCATGATCGAGGAAGTGCGTCGGCAGTTCCGCGAGAACCCGGGCATCATGAAGGGCACGGTGAAGCCAGACTACGCGAGCTGCGTCGACATCTCGGTGCGCGCCTCGCTGCGGGAGATGGTGCCGCCGGGAGTGCTGGCGGTGGCCGTGCCGGTGCTGGTCGGAGTGATCCTGCGCTGGGAAGCGGCCGCCGGCATGCTGATGGTCGGCACCATCGCCGGCGTACTGCTGGCCAACGTGCTCAACAACGGCGGCGGCGCCTGGGACAACGCCAAGAAGATGATCGAGGCGGGCGAACTGAAGAACGCCGCCGGTCAGATTCTCGGCAAGGGCAGCGAGGCGCACGCCGCCTCGGTGGTCGGCGACACGGTGGGCGACCCCTTCAAGGACACCGCCGGTCCCTCGCTGCATGTGCTCATCAAGCTATTGGCGACCATCACCCTGGTGTTGTCGCCGCTGTTCATCTAGCAGCA